>NZ_JBFAHZ010000017.1:0-122270 GCF_040654415.1 Micromonospora sp. NPDC050695 | reverse complement strand
TACGAGAACCAGATCTGGCTCACCGGCAGTCCTGAAGAGGCCTTCGACTTCGTCTACGACATCCACATCGGCACCATCACACCCGGACCCTGACCGCACCCGTCACCCATCAACCCCCGACGGACTTCCGGCTCGGACCACTTAGCGAGGCGGCCCTGCGAGCCCAGCCCGTGCAGGCCATCGCCGCACGGTGGGGGTTTGCCGACAAGGCCCACTTCAGCCGGGTGTTCCGGGCCGCGTACGGCACCAGCCCCCAGGCGTACCGGGAATCCACCTCGGATCCGGCACGGATCGTCAACCGCCCGGCGTCCACGGTCAACTCCCGGCGGGCAGACTGACACCCAACGCGACCGACCACCGCCCGCACAGCGGGCCCGTGCGAGGCCGCCAACGGGGGCCGTGGCGAGGCGCCCGCCGCCAGCGGCGGCGGGCGGCCGCCCGGTGCCAGCCTCGACCGGCCGAGACCCCGGTCCCGTCAGTCTCCCCCCAGGATCGTTGGCGGGGCCGGTCAGGCTTTCTCCAGCAACGCCAGCACGATCCGCTCGGCCTCCTCGCGCGGCGCCCCCGGCTCGACCGGCACCACCACCCCGTCGTGGTAGAGGTCGACGACCCGCGGGTCCACGTACGACGTCCGGGCCACCGTGGGGGTGTTGCCCAGCAGGTCGGCGACCTCGCGCATCACGGCCGCCACCGCCCTACGACGCGCGGTCACCGAGCGGGCCAGACCGACGGTCGCCAACTCGGTCGCGGCGAGCACGGTGGCGTGCCAGGTGCGGAAGTCCTTGGCGGTCATCTCCCCGCCGCTGGCATCGCGCAGGTAGCCGTTGACCTCGTCGCTGCGCACGTCACGCCACTCCCGGCCGTCCCAGTAGCCGAACAACCGGTCCGCCTGCCGTCGGCGACGCCGCAGATTGACCAGCACCCGGCACAGCTCCGGGTCCTCGATGCGGCGCACCTGCTCGATGCCGCCCTTGGCGGGGAACACGAAGACCACACAACCGCCCCGCGACCGGGCGTGCTCGGGACGCAGGGTGGACACCCCGAACGTCGGGTCGTCGCCGGCCGCGTACTGGTCGCTGCCGACCCGGAACATCCCCATGTCCAGCAGCCGGGCCACCGTGGCCAGCACCCGGTCCCGACCGAGTCCCCGGCCGTCCAGGTCCCGCCCCACCCGCTCCCGCAGCGCCGGCAGCCGCCGGGCCACCTCCAGCATGCGGTCGAACTTCGCCTCGTCCTGCTTCTCCCGCCACAGTGGATGGTAGACGTACTGCTTGCGCCCGGCCGCGTCGATGCCGGTCGCCTGGATGTGCCCGTTCGGGTACGGCGAGATCCAGACGTTCTGCCAGGCCGGCGGGATGACCAGCTCGCGCAGCCGGGCCAGGACGTCGGCGTCGCGGACCGGCGCGCCGCTCGGGTCGAGAAAGAGCCAACCCCTGCCGCGCCGGCGACGCCCGTATCCCGGCCGGCCCGGATCGCTACGCCGCAATCGCACCGGAGACCCGCACCACCCGTTCCACCTCAGCCACGGCCGCCAGCACCTCGTCGAGGCGCAGAGCGGCCAACGTCGGATGGCTTCCTACCCCGTCCCACCTGGGCCAATCCCCCTCGCCGGCCCAGAGCACCCGATGCCGGGGACGGTCCGGCGGCGGCCCCCAACGCGCCGGCGGCACCGGCCCGAACAGCACCACCGACGCGGTGCCGTACGCGGTGGCGAGGTGCGCCACGCCGGTGTCCCCGCTGACCACCAGCCGGGCGTCGGCTACCAGCGCGGCGAGCGCGCCGAGGTCGGTCCGGCCGGCCAGCACCGCGTCGGAGGGCAGTCCGGCGTCGTCGGCCACCCGCACGGCCAGAGCCCGTTCGTCGGCCGACCCGGTGAGCAGTACCCGGTGCCCCTGGTCGGTGAGCGCACGGGCCAGCGCCGCGAACCGCTCGGCCGGCCACCGCTTCGCCGGGATCTTGCTGCCCGGATGGAGCAGCGTGGCGCCGGTGGGCAGGCCCCTCGGCGCGGGCCGGCGCAGGCCGAGGTCGGCGCGGTCGGCCGGGATGTCGTACCAGGACAACAGCCGGCACCACCGGTCCACCTCGTGCTCCTGCTCGACCCAGCGGGGGCCGTCGGAGAAGCCGGCGTCGCCGCTGGCGAAGCCGAGCAGCCGGGCGGGTCGGGTGGCGGCCAGCAGCCGGTGTGACCGTGGGCCGCGCCCGTGCAGGTTGACGGCGACCCGCGGCGCCGACCCGACCCGGACCGGCCGGTCCAACCCCGACGTGTCCACCAGCCGGTCGACGCCGCCGACCAGGTCGACCAGCGGGGCCAGCCAGGCCGGCGCGGCCAGCGCCAGCTCCCGACCGGGGTACGCGGCCCGCAGCGCCCGCACCGCGGGCACGGCGGTGACCAGGTCACCGACGCCGAGCGCGCGCAGGACCAGGATCACGGGTACGAGGTCTCCTGCTCGGCGCAGACCACCAGTTCACGAACCGCGCAGCCGGCCGGCTGGCTGAGCGCGAACATGATCGCGGCCGCGGTGTCGGCCGGGTCGTTGAGGATGGCGTCCGGCCCCGGCTTGTACGCCGGGTCGCGCTCGTCGAAGAACGCGGTCCGCATCCCGCCGGGAATGAGCAGGGTCACGCCCACCTGGCCGGCGAGTTCGGCGGCGAGGGCGCGGGTGAAGCCGACAACGCCGAACTTCGCCGCGCAGTACGCGGTGGCGTCGCTGACCGCCTTGACACCCAGGGTGGAGGCGACCGTGACGACCCGCCCCCGGGAGATGAGCAGGAACGGCAGCGCGGCCCGGATCACGGCGGCGGTCGCGAGCAGGTCGACGGTCACGATCCGTTCCCAGGTCTCCCCCGGCACGTCGGCGAGCCGCCCCGGCACGTCCATGCCGGCGGCCGTGACCACCGCGTCCAGGCCCCCGGCCTGCTCGGCGAGGTGCCGGGTGGCGACCTCGGCGGCCCGGGTGTCGGCCAGGTCGCACTCGGTCCAGGACACCCCGTCGGCCGGCGGCTGCCGGTCCAGCACGAGCGGCCGGCCACCGGACGCGGCCACCGCGGCGACCACCGCCGCGCCGAGCCCGCTGGAGCCGCCGGTGACCAGGACACTCGGACCGGTGCCGGTCATCGGACCCCCTCCCGCGTCGGCGTCGGCGTCGGCGCGACGGAACGGGCGATCATGTCGGTGGTCGACCGACCGTCCAGGTAGGGCACCACCACGGTGTTCCCGCCCCACCGGCGCAGGACCTCCGCCTCGGGCAGGCTCGTGGTGTCCCCACCGCCGGTGGCGTAGTCCCCGCCCTTGACCCAGATGTCCGGCCGCAGCCAGGACAACGCCGCCTCGGGGGTCGGCTCGTCGAAGATCATGACCGCGTCCACGCAGCTCAGCGCGGCGAGCAGGCGAGCGCGGTCACCCTCGGACATCACCGGCCGGTCCGGCCCCTTCAACCCGGCCACACTGGCGTCGGAGTTGAGGCAGACGATCAGGCAGTCACCGAGCTGCCGGGCGGCCTGCAGGGTGGCCACGTGGCCGGCGTGCAGGAGGTCGAAGCAACCGCCGGTCGCCACCACCGTGCCGCCCGCGGCGCGTACCTCGGCGAGCAGCGCGGCGACCGGGGCGATGCCGACCCGGTCACCGCCGGGGCCGGCCAGACCGGCGCGTACCGGTTCGCGGCGCGTCCCCACCGGCGGCGGCAGGGCCGCGGCCACTCCCCCGCCGGCCACGTACGCGGACGCCTCGGCGACCGCCACCTGCACCGCCTCGGAGACCAGCGCGCCCTGGGCCAGCGCGAGGCTGGCGGCTGCCGCGAACCGGTCGCCGGCACCACAGGTGTCCCCCTCGGCGCTGCCCGGCGTGGGCACCACCAGCGGCGTCGACCCGGCGTGGCAGAGCAGCGCGCCGTCCCCGCCCAGGGTCACCGCGACCGCCCCGGCCCGCCAGCGTCGGCGCAGTCCCTGTGCGCCCCGGGACGCGGCGGCCAGCCGGGACGTCCCGGGCAGCGCCGGGACCAGTTCCCGCACCTCGGACTCGTTCGGGGTGGCCAGGTGCACGCCGGGCACCGCGGCCGGGCCGCGCGGGTGCGGATCCCACACCACCGGTGCGCGGGTGGCGGCCAACGCGTCGCGCAGCGCCGGCTGCCGGGCCACTCCCCGGCCGTAGTCGCTGACCAGCACCGCCGACGCCGCGCCGATCACCCGCAACACCTCGTCGGAGGGCTGGCCCGGTTCGCCGGGCACACCGCCCCGGTCGTGGCGCAGCAGCACCCGGCCCCGGGCCCGCAGCCGGATCTTCTCCGGAGTCGCCCCGGACAGCGGCAGCGGGTACACCCGCACACCCGCGGCGGCGAGCAACGCGCTCAGCCGGGCACCGCCGGCATCGTCGGCGAGCGCGGTCACCAGCACCACCTCGGCGCCCTGCGCGGCGGCGAAGACGGCCGCCAGGCCGGCGCCACCGGGCCGGTCGGTGGCCGCCGTCTCGTCCAGCACCGGCACCGGTGAATCCGGGCAGAGCCGGTTCACCACCCCTTCCACGTCCCGGTCGAGCAGGGTGTCCCCGACCACCACCACGGGTCCCCTCACGCTGTCCTCCTCGTCCTCACGCGTCGACCTGCTGTCCGGTCCCGCCGTCGAGCACCACCTCGACCCCGGTCCGAACCGGGGACGGCGTGACGGCGGCAGCCGGCGCGGGCAGTTCCTGTTCGAGGTACTCGCAGATCAGGTGACTCGTGACGAGGTGCAACTCCTGGACGACCTGGGTGTCGGCCGACGGCACGGCGAGCACCTCGTCGCACGCGTCGGCCAGCGCGTTGGGGGCCGGTCCGGTGAGCGCCCACGTGGTGAGGCCGGCGTCGCGGCCGGCCAGCGCGGCGGCGAGCAGGTTCTCGCTGGCGCCGCTGGTGCTCAGCAGGAGCAGCACGTCACCCGGCCGTCCGTGGGCACGGACCTGCCGGGCGTAGACGTCGGTGTAGCCGTAGTCGTTGGCGATGGCGGTGACCGCGCTCGTCTCGGCGTGCAGGGCGATGGCCGAGAACGGCTGCCGGTCGTCGTGCAGCTTGCCGACCAACTCGGCGGTGAGGTGCTGGGCCTCGGCGGCGCTGCCACCGTTGCCGGCGACCAGCAGCCGGCCGCCGGCCGCCAGGCGGTGGGCCAGCTCGGCACCCCAGCGCGCCACCAGCGGCTCACATTGCCGGTACGGCACCAGCGCCGCGGCGAGGTTCGTCAGGTGGGTGTCGAGCAGGCTGCCCGCCGGCATCAGGCCACCACCCGGGTGGGCCGGCGCACCGCGGCCACCTCGCCGTAGACCTCCGCCAGCCGCTCCGCGGTCGCCGCCCACGAGTACCGCGACCGGGCCCGCTCCCGCGCCGCCGTGGCGTACGCGAAGCGCCGGATCCGGTCATCGAGCAGCCCCTGGATGGCGGCGGCCAGCGCCCGCGGATCCCGCGCCGGCACGAGGTCGCCGGTCGTCCCGTCGACCACGGTGTCCCGGATGCCACCCACGGCGGTGCCGACGACCGGCACCCCGCAGGCCATCGCCTCCAGCGGGGTCAGACCGAACGGCTCGTACCAGGGGGCGGCGACGAGCAGGTCCGCCGAGCGGTACCAGCGGCCCATCTCCTCGCGGGGCACCGCGCCGACCAGGTGCACCCGGTCGGCCACCCCGCACGACTCGGCCAGGGCCCGCAGCCGCCGGGCGTACGGGTCGGTCTCCAGCAGCCCCTCGGGCGGGCCGCCGACCACCACACACTCGGCGTCACCGACCAGCGCCATCGCGCGGACCACCGTCTGGAAGCCCTTGCGCTCGACCAGCCGACCCACGGTCAGGATCCGGGCCCGGCCGGGCTCCCGGTCGGCGGCCGGCCCGAGCGGGGCGAACGTGGAGAGGTTGACGCCGGAGGGCACGACCGTCATCCGGGACCGGGGAACCCCCATCCGGACCAGCTCACCCACCTCGTCGCGGCACTGCGCGACCACCTTGTCCACCGAGCGGCCCAACTCCCGCTCGTAGGCGATCCGCCGGGCCGGGCTGGTGTCCTGCACGCCCTGGTAGCGGCGCTTCACGGTGCCCAACGCGTGGTACGTCTGCACCACCGGCACCCCGGTCTGCCGGCCGGCGGTCAACGCGGCGAGGCCACTCATCCAGAAGTGCGCGTGGATGACCTCGGGCGTCCAGTCGCCGCCACGCCACCGCTCGACCAGCCACCGGCTGAACTCCCGCATGTGCGGCAGCAGCGCGTCCTTCGCCACCGGCTCGGCCGGGCCGGCCGGTACGTGCACCACGTCGTACCCGTCCGGGCTGCGGACCGTCACCGGCAGGTCGAGCGCGTCGCGGCGGGTGTAGACCCGCACCTCGTGCCCGGCGGCGGCGAGCGCGGCGGACAGCTCCGCGACGTGCGTGTTCTGGCCGCCGGCGTCCTCCCCTCCGAGGATGGCGAGCGGGCTGGCGTGCTCCGAGATCATCGCGATCCGCATACTTCCTCCTCCAGCAGCCGGTCCCAGTCAGCGAGGAAACGGTCGAGGCCGTATCTGTCCCGTACGGCGGTCCGTGCCGCCACGCCGGCCTGACGCGCGGCCTCCGGTTCGGCGATGAACCGGCGGGCGGCGTCGAGCAGGGTGTCGGTCCGGGTGGCCAGCGCCCCCGCCTCCGGGGGAACGGCCGTCACCGCCTCGGTGGTGGCGAGCGCGACGACCGGCATGCCGATCGCCATCGCCTCGATGAGGCTGAGCCCCAGCGAGGTCCAGCGGCACAGGTGCAGGTACGCGCGCCGGCGCGCCAGCTCGGCGTGCATCCGGTCCTGGGGTACGTCGTCGTGGCTGGTGAGCCGGTCGGCGGGCAGGCCGAGGTGGTCGGCGAGGCCGGCGACGCCCATGCCGAACACGTCCAGCGGCGCGATCTCGGCGAAGCGGGGCAGCAGGTCCGTGCCGGTGACCCGGCCCCGCCGGACCGGCTCGTTGATCACCACGGCGAGCCGGTCCAGCTCACCGGTGTAGGATGCGGCGGGAGCGACGATGCCGTGGTCGACGACGGTGGTGCGGGTGGTGCCGGTGTCCCAGAAGATCTGGTTGAACCCGGTGACGTGGGCGATGAGCAGGTCGTCGCGGTCGGCCATCGGGTGGCGGGTGTTCGGCACGTCGCCCTTCGGCGTGTTGTGCTCGACGTAGATGGCGGGCACGTCGCGGCCCGGACGGCGGCCCAGCCACCGCGCGGCGAGGTCGATCTCCTCGGGCCGTTGCAGGATGACCAGGTCGACGTCGGTGGTGGGCAACTCCTCGGGGGTGACCTCGACGGCGCTGTCCGGCCAGGGGTAGGTGCGGGCCCGACCGAGGCCGTCGGGACCGCGATCGGGTGTGGTGGGGATCAGGTAGCGGTGCCGGCCGTGCACGAACGACGTGGTCCACGAGCCGTGCACGTGCCAGAGAAGGACGTTCATCGGCCGCCACCACCGGGGACGGCGAGCACCCGCAGCGCCTCGACCACCTCGGCCGGCTGGACGCCGCTCAGGCACGGATGCCCGGCGACCGGGCAGCTGGCGGCCCGGGTGTCGCGGCAGAGCGCCGCGGCGTCACCGAGCCGCACCGTGGGCACCCGGTACGGCCCCCACTGTCCGAACGGGACGGTCGGCGCGAAGAGGCTCACCACCGGCACCCCGGCGGCGGCGGCCAGGTGCGCGGGCCCGGTGTTGCCGACCACCACCGCACCGGCGTCCGCCACGATCGCGGCCAGCCCGGCCAGGTCGGTCCGGCCACCCAGGTCGGTGCCGCCGGCCGCCGCGACCCGGGCGGTGACCGCACGCTCGTCGGGGCCACCGGTGACCAGCACCCGGTGCCCGGCGGCGGACAGCGCACCGGCGATCCGGGTCGCCAGCTCGGGCGGGCAGGCCCGGCTCGACGCGGCCGAGCCGGGGTGCAGCACCACGTACCCGGGGTCACCGAGATCCGCCGGGCGCGGCGGCACGGCGTCCGACCGGAGCCGGAGAACGGGTTCGTCGCCGTCGGGCAACCGGTGGCCGGCGGCGGCGGCGAGGGAGAGCGCGCGTTCGGGTTCGGGGACGCCCACCGGCACCCGGTGCCGGATGTCCAGCAGGGAGCCCGGATAGTCGTCGCTGATCGCCGCGATCCGGCCGATCCCGGCCATCCGCAGCAGCAACGCCAGCGGCAACGCCGACTGGTGAAACGAGGTGAACACCACCGCCTGGTCCGCGCCGACGGCGGCGAGGCGCGCGGTCAGGCCACGCACGGCGGCCGGGTCGACCGGCGCCGGAGTCGGGTCGATCCACGGCAGCGGATGCTCGATGATCTCGTCGACGCCGGGCAGCAGCTCGGCGGCGGCCCGTCCGCGCGGGCCGCACAACAGCACCACCCGCTGCGCGCCGGCCGCGACAGCGCGGATCGCCGGGCCGGTGACCAGCACGTCCCCGGCCGAGTCCGAACGCACCACCAGCGCCGTCCCCACCCGCTGATCGACCGGCGCGGGCCGTACCGCCTGCTGGCGGCGCAGGATCTCCTGGACCGCCGAGGGCAGATCGGTGGCCACCCATCCGGCGGCGGCGATCTCCTCCGGCCGGGTCACCGGCGTGGGCACCAGCACTCCCGCCGCACCGGCGGCCAGAGCGGCGGCGACGTCCCGGCCGATGTCGCCGACCATGACGCACCGCGACGCGCTCGTGCCCAGCTTCCGGGCGGCGGCGTGCACCAGGCCGGGAGCCGGTTTGCGGCAGTCGCACCCGTCGGCGTCGTCGTGCGGGCACACCAGCCACGCGTCGAAGCGGCCCAGCAGCTCCTCGACGCGGGCGTGCACCGCCCGCATCTGCTCGTCACTGAAGTAGCCGCGGGCCAGGCCCGACTGGTTGGTCACCACCGCCAGGCGCAGGCCGGCCGCCCGCAACCGGTCCAGCGCCGCCCGCGCGCCCGGCACCGGCCGCACCTTCTCCGGGTCACCGTTGTACGGCACGTCCTCGATCAGGGTGCCGTCCCGGTCGAGCAGCACCGCGTCGTACAGGACCCCCCGAGGATGCCCGGACAAGGCCCGGTCAGCACCGGCGTACACCCGGGCTGACCTGCGCTGATCCGGATCCTCCTGGTCCTGTCGCACAGCCGGCGGGTTCCCTGCGCCCGGAGGAGTAAACGTCGGGCCGGCGCGGTGGGCCAGCACCGCCAGCGGCGCCCCGGATCGGCCTTACCCGCCACTCCGGAGAAGCTAACCCGCGGGTCGTTAGGCCCCAGCATGACGCGGGTATGTGAGCCCAGTGGCGATTGTGGAGAAAGTGATCGACGCTCCCCCGCAGCAGGTCTTCGCCGTCCTGGCCGACGGGTGGACGTACAGCGACTGGGTGGTGGGCACCGCGCACGTGCGGGACGTCGACGACGCGTGGCCGCGGGTGGGCAGTCAGCTGCACCACCGGGCCGGCCCGTGGCCGTTCTCGTTGCAGGACGCCTCGACCGTGCTGGTCTGCGAACCGCCACACCGGCTCGTGCTGCGGGCCGGTCTGTGGCCGGCCGGCGAGGCCGTCGTGGCCTTCACCCTGGAACCGGTCGGCGACGGCGCCACCCGGGTCCGGCTCGGGGAGGACTTCGCCGCCGGCCCGCTGCGCTGGGTGCGCAACAAGGTCAACGACCTGGTGCTGCACATGCGCAACAGGGAGACCCTCGAACGGCTCTCCGACATCGCCAAGCGGCAGAAGGGGTGACCGTGACGCAGACCGTGGTGGTGACCGGCGCGAGCGCCGGCGTGGGCCGGGCGGTGGCGCACGCGTACGCGGCCCGGGGCGCCCGGTTGGCCCTGCTGGCCCGGGGCGAGGCGGGCCTGGCCGCCGCCGAGCGGGACTGTCGGCTGCGCGGTGCCGCCGACGTGCGCGTCTACCGGGTCGACGTGGCGGACGCCGGCGCGGTGCAGCAGGCCGCCGACGACGTGGTGCACCGGTGGGGTGGCATCGACGTGTGGATCAACAACGCCATGGTGTCGGTGTTCGCACCGGCGTGGGAGATACCGGCACGCGAGTTCCGTCGGGTCACCGAGGTCACCTACCTGGGCACCGTGCATGGCACCCTGGCCGCGCTGCGACACATGCGCGCGCACGGGCGGGGTGCCATCGTGCAGGTGGGCTCCGCGCTGGCCTACCGGGGCATCCCGCTCCAGTCGGCCTACTGCGCGAGCAAGCACGCCGTTCAGGGGTTCAACGACTCGCTGCGGGCCGAACTGCTGCACGACTGCCCGGGGGTGAAGCTGTCGATGGTGCAGCTGCCCGCGGTGAACACGCCGCAGTTCTCCTGGGTCCGTACCCGGCTGCCCCGGCATCCGCAGCCGGTGCCGCCGATCTTCGCACCGGAGCTGGCGGCCCGCGCGATCGTCTGGGCCGCCGACCACGGCACCCGGGAGCTCAACGTCGGCGGCCCGACCTGGCGGGCCCGACTCGGCGACATCCTGATCCCCGGCCTGCTCGACCGGAAGCTGGCCCGCGACGGGTACGACAGCCAGCAGACCGGCGAGAAGATCGACCTCACCGCCTGGCGAGACAACCTCGACCACCCCGGCGACGAGGACCGGGACCGGGGTGCGGCAGGCGTGTTCGCGGACCGGGCGCGGGACCGCTCGGCAGCGCTGTGGGTCGGCACCCACAAGCCGGCGCTGTCCGGTCTCGCGCTCGCCGGTGTGGCGGTTGCCCTGACCGCCGTGGCCCGGCGTCTGCGCTGACCCGACCCGGGTGCGGGCGGTCGTCGGCATGGCACGACCTCGTCCGCAACGCCCGGAAGGGGAGCGTTTTCCACTCCGACGGGGCAACTGGATACCCTCTCAGGTAGCCCTGTCCGCAAACCGAGGATGTCCGACATGATCGAGCCCGTGCAGCTGCCGTCGCCGTGGCGGGACGCACGCCTGACCGTCGTGGTGCCCACCTACAACGAGGCGGGCAACCTCCCGGCGTTGGTCGAGCGGCTGCTCGCGCTGCCGCTGCCGGGGCTGCGCGTCCTCGTCGCCGACGACAACTCTCCCGACGGCACCGGCGAGGTGGCCGACAAGCTGGCCATCGAGCACCCGGACCGCATCGAGGTGGTGCACCGGGCCGGCAAGGAGGGCCTGGGCCGGGCCTACGTGGACGGGATCGGGCGTGCGCTCGACGGTGGCGCCGAGTACGTGGCGCAGATGGACGCCGACCTGTCGCACCCGCCGGAGGCGCTGCCGGGCATGTTGGGTGCCCTGCTCTCCACCCAGGCCGGCGTGGTCATCGGCTCCCGGTACGTGCCCGGTGGCGAGCTGGACGAGAACTGGCCGCTGTACCGGCGTGCGCTCAGCGGCTGGGCGAACCTCTACGTGCACACCCTGCTGCGGGTCCGCATCCGCGACCTGACCGCCGGCTTCAAGATCTGGCGCGCCGACGCTCTGCGCGACATCGGCCTGGACCGGGTGCAGTCCAACGGCTACAGCTTCCAGGTGGAGATGCACTACCTGGCCACCAAGCTCGGGCACACGATCCTGGAGGTGCCGATCCGCTTCGAGGAGCGGCGCGACGGCGAGTCCAAGATGACCACCGCCACCAAGATCGAAAGCGCCCTGATGCCGTTCCGCCTCCGCAACAAACACCGCAACATCACCCGCTAAAACCCACCCCCACCCCCACCCCCACTCTCCCCCCTCCCCTCCCACCGACCTCCCACCCCGGTGATCAAGAGCTTTGCGTCAAAATTCGGCCCGCCGATGACGCAAAGCTCTTGATCACCGGGGGCAGTGGGGGGCGGCGCGGGGGGGGGCGGTTAGGGGGGAGGTAAGGGTGGGGGTTAGGTGGGGTAGACGGTTTGGTGGGCTTTGGCGATGGCTGCCGCGTAGGCGCGGCCGGTGAGGGCGCGGTCGCGGGCGAGGGCCGCGCGAGCCGCGTTCGCGCCGGGTGCGCCGTGCACGCCGCCGCCGGGGTGCGCCGACGCGCTGGCCAGGAAGAGCCGGTCCACCGGGGTGTCCGCCCGCCCCAGGCCGGGGATCGGGCGCAGGAACAGCTGCTGGTACGCCGCGGCGGTGCCACCGCCGAGCGCGCCGCCGACCAGGCTCGGGTTCTCCTTCTCCAGCTCGGCCGGCCCGGCCACGTGCCGACCGACGATCAGTCGCCGGAAGCCCGGGGCGGCCGCCTCCAGCACGTCCTCCATCCGCTGCACGTGCCCGGCGACGTCCTCGGCACGCCAGTCCCGCAGGAACGGCAGGTGGGTGTACGCCCAGAGCGACTCGGTGCCCGGCGGGGAGTGGCTCGGGTCGGCCACCGACATCTGCCCGACCAGCAGGAACGGGTCGCGGGGCAGCTCGCCACGGGCCAGCTCCCCGGCATAGTGGGTGAGCCCGTTCAGGTCCGCGCCGAGGTGCACGGTGCCGGCACCGGCCACCTCCCGGTTCGTCCACGGCACCGGCGCGGAGAGCGCCCAGTCCACCTTCAGCGTCGAACCGTCCCACCGGAAGTGCGCCAGGTCCTCGACCAGCCGGGACGGCAGCGCGGCAGCGCCGACCAGGTCGAGGTAGAGGGCCGGCGCCGGCACGTCGGCGAGCACGGCCCGCCGGGCCCGCCACAGCGTGCCGCCGACGGTGCGCACGCCCATCGCCCGGCCCCGGGCGGTGAGCACCCGGTCGACCTGGGCGCCGTAGAGGATCGTCCCGCCGCGTTGTTGCAACCGGTCGACGAGCGCGTTGGTGATCTGCTGCGCGCCGCCGTCGGGCACCGGCCAGCCGACCTGCTGGCCGAGCATGGCCAGCAGCCACCCGTACACTCCGGAGCCGGCCTCCTCCGGGGACAGGTCGGTGTGCAGGGCGCAGCCGGCCAGCAGCGCCGGTCCGCCGGGGCCGTCGAACAGTTCGTCACCGAGCTTGCGCACCGGCACGACGAGCCGCCGGGCCAGCCGTAGCGCGCCGGCGATCCGCAGCCGGCGCAGCAGACCCAGCCCGCCGCGAATCGGCGGGAACGGCGTGGTGATCGTGTCCAGCATCGGCTCGGCCACCTCGAGCCAGTCGGCGTACGCGTTGAGCCAGCGTCTGCCGTCACCGGGAGCGAACTGCTCCAGGGAGGCGGCGGTGACGTCCGGATCCCGGTTGATCACCGCGGCCCGACCGTCGGGCAGCAGGTGCGCCAGGACGTCCGGGGAGTGCCGCCAGGACAGGCCGTGCCGACCCAGGTCGAGCCCGCGCAGCACCGGCGAGGCGTACCCCAGGGGGTAGAACGAGCTGTAGAGGTCGCTGAGGTAGCCGGGCGCGGTCACCTCGGCGGAACGGACGGCGCCGCCGGGCACGGCGGTCGCCTCCAGCACCACCACGTCCCACCCGGCGTCGGCCAGCAGGTTCGCCGCGACGAGGCCGTTGTGACCGGCGCCGACGACGACGGCGTCCGCGCTCTGGGCGCCGGTGGTGTTCATCCGATCCGGCTACCCGGCGCGCAACCGGGCGAAACGCGTTTGCCGCGCCGGGGCCGGGGCATCCAGCGCCGCATGTACACGGTTGCGCAGCTGGTGGGCGGGGTGTGGGGTGCGGGCGGCGACGGCGGTGAGCTGGTCGTCCACGACCCGGCGGACGGTTCGCCGGTCAGCACGGTGCCGGTGGCCACGGCCGACGAGGTCGGCAAGGCGGCCCAGGCGGCGCGCGGTGCGGCCGCGGAGTGGGCGGCGACCGCGCCGGCCGCGCGGGCTGCGGCGCTGCACCGGGCCGCGGACGCGGTGTCGGCGGTCACCGACGAGCTGGCCGCGGCGGTCACCGCGGAGATGGGCAAACCCCTGGCGGACGCCCGTGGGGGCGTCGAGGCGGGCATCGGCACCCTGCGACAGTACGCGGAGCTGGCCCCGCTGCGCGGCGGGCGGACGCTCAACGGTGCGGGGGACGCGCTGGACTTCATGACCCCGCAGCCCCGGGGCGTGGTGGCCGCGATCACCCCGTGGAACGACCCGGTGGCGGTGTCCTGCGGGCTGCTCGGGGCGGCTCTGGTCACCGGCAACGTGGTGCTCTACAAGCCCAGCGAACGCACCCCGGCGACGGGTTGGCTGCTGGCGCGTGCGCTGGACGGGGCACTGCCGCCCGGTGTGCTGTCGTTGCTCACCGGCGGAGCCCAGGTCGGGGCGGCGCTGGCCGCCCAGGAGGTCGACGTGGTGGCCCACGTGGGCTCCACAGCGAGCGGGCGGGCCATCGCCGCCGCGGCGGCCCGCACCGGAGCGAAGGTGCTGTTGGAGAACGGCGGCAGCGACCCGCTGGTCGTCGACGCCGGCGTCGACCCGGAGTGGGCGGCGGAGCAGGCCGCGCTCGGGGCGTTCGCCAACGCGGGGCAGATCTGCGTCGCGGTGGAGCGGATCTACGTGCACCGGGACGTGGCCGAGGACTTCGTGGCGGCGCTGGTGCGACGGGCCGGCGCGCTACGGATGGGGCCGGGCCGGGAGCCGGGCACCGAGCTGGGTCCGCTGGTGGACCGGCGGCACCGGGACCACGTGCACGGGCAGGTGGCGGCCGCCGTGGCGGCGGGGGCGCGGGTGCGTACCGGTGGGGAGGTGCCGGACGGGCCGGGAGCGTTCTACCCGGCCACCGTGGTCACCGACTGCCGGCACGACATGCCGCTGGTGCGGGAGGAGACGTTCGGGCCGGTCGCCCCCGTGGTGGTCGTCGACTCGTTCGACGAGGGTCTGCGCTGCGCGGCGGACTCCCCGTACGGGCTGGCCGCCACGGTGCTGACCGCGTCGATGAGCCACGCGCAACGGGCCTGGCGGGACCTGCCGGTGGGCACCGTCAAAATCAACGCCGTGTTCGGCGGGGCACCGGGCGGCGCCGCGCACCCGCGGGGCGCGAGCGGGCAGGGCTTCGGGTACGGCCCGGAGCTGCTGGACGAGTTCACCGCCACGAAGGCGGTGCACATCGAGGCGCCGGCTGGCGGGCACTGGTGACACGGTACGGGCGGGCGCAGGGGTGCCGCGTCCGCCCGTACCGTCGTCTGCTGGGTCAGTCGCCGCGAGCCTTGCGGGTGGCGCGGTCGTTGGCCTTCTCGATGGCCGTGACCAGCTCCGGCTTGGTCATGCTGGAGCGACCGGGTACGTCCAGCTTGCGGGCCACCGACATCAGATGGTCCTTCGTGGCGTTGGCGTCCACCCCACCGGCGGTGGGTGCGCGCCGCTCCGGCCCGCCTCCGGCGGCCTGGGCGTCGCTCGGACCCTTGCGGCCCTTCGGCTCCCAGTGGTCGCCCACCTTCTCGAACTGGTGCTTCACCGCGGCGAAGGCGGTGCGGTGCGACCGCTCCCCCTCGCCGTAGGTCTCCACCGCCGAGTCGTGCGTCTTCTCCCAGGTGCGCTGCGCCTTGTCCGGGGAGCGTCGCAGCGTGCTGGGCATGTCCTCGCGCGCGGGCATTCTCGTCCTCCTCCGCGTCGACAGGGTTGTCGGTGAGCGTTCCCCGGCAGCGGGCCGGCAAACCATCCGCGCCGGACGGACGGGTTTGTCGATTTCGCGGCGCGGGTACCGGCCGGGCCAGGCCCGACCGGACGACCGGTCATCCGGCGGCCGGGGCACAGGGAGCGGGCATGACGACCACGGAGCCCGGTACGACGCTCGACGGCACGCCGGGCGCCCGGCTGCCCCGGCGGGTACGGCAGCTGAACTGGCGGACCTGGCGGGGCGTGCTGGTCCGCAGCGTGCAGAACTTCGTCACCGACAACTGCTCGGACTGGGCTGCCGCGCTGACCTACTACGGGGTCCTGGCGCTCTTCCCGTCCGCCATCGTGGTGGTGGCCCTGGTCGGCCTGGTGTCCTCCGGCGAACAGACCATCGACACGGTGGTCGACCTCGCCAACCAGGTGGGCGCCGGTTCGGTGCTGACCGACGACGAGGGTGGCGTGGTCGGGGTGATCCGTTCGGTGGTGCTCGAGCAGAGCAATCCCAAGCTGCTGCTGAGTTTCGGTCTGCTCGGTGCGCTGTGGTCGGCGTCGGGCTTCATCGGGGCGTTCACCCGGGCCTCCAACGCCATCTACGGGGTGACCGAGGGTCGGCCGGTGTGGAGGCTGCGGCCGTTGCAGATCGGTCTGGCCGCGATCACGCTGGTGCTGCTCGCGGTGGTCGCCCTCGGGCT
Organism: Micromonospora sp. NPDC050695; assembly: GCF_040654415.1. Taxonomy (NCBI): domain Bacteria; kingdom Bacillati; phylum Actinomycetota; class Actinomycetes; order Micromonosporales; family Micromonosporaceae; genus Micromonospora; species Micromonospora sp. NPDC050695. The sequence goes on along the minus strand of NZ_JBFAHZ010000017.1, from coordinate 106,230 downwards.
GATCGTCAGCGGCCCGGTCACCGACGCGGTCGGCGATCTGGTCAACGCCGGCGGCCTGGCCCGTACGGTGTGGAGCGTGGCGAAGTGGCCGGTGCTCGCCATGATCATGATGGTGCTGTTGTCGCTGCTGTTCTGGATCGCCCCGAACGTGCGTCAGCCCCGGTTCCGCTGGCTCACCCCCGGCGGCGCGGTGGCCCTGCTCGCCTGGGCGGTGGTCTCCTTCGGCTTCGGTCTGTACGTGGCCAACTTCGGCTCGTACGACGCCACCTACGGCAGTCTGGGCGCGGCCATCGCGTTTCTCGTCTGGCTCTACCTGTCCAACTCGGCGCTGATGCTGGGCGTGCAGATCAACGCCGAGGTACAGCGCGGACGGCAGTTGCAGGCCGGCGACCCGGACCCGGAGGAGCCGGTGTTGCCGCCCCGCCAGCCCGCCGACACCTGAGCACCGCCGTGGGCCGGATGTCCGGTCCCGGGGCCGGCCGAGGGCCGGTTCGTGGTCCGGTGCCGGTTTACCGGCCCTGCCCTCGGGTAGCGCAGAAGACATGGAGCGTGGCAACAGCAAGCACGGACCGAGGATCGACGAGCAGATGAGCCAGGAGGTCAGCGGCCTCGTACAGGGGCCGGGGACCGGTGGCTCCCGCGTCGAGGAGTCGCGCGTGCCGGAACCGGCAGGCGAGGACCAGCCGGAGACGACGACCGCGCCGGCCGGCGACCTGCGCACCGGCACTCCGCAGGGGATGAGCTCCACGGATGTCGAGCAGCGCAGCCGGCTCGGCCGGTTCATCTCGATGAGCGCGCTGCCCGGCGACCGCCTGGTGCTCATCGCCAGCGCCCGGGAGAACGAGGCACCGGACGACATCCTCGCGGCGCTGGAACGCCTGCCGGAGGGCACCGAATACCAGACGGTGTCCGAGGTGTGGGCCGCGCTCGGCCACAAGAACGAGACAACCCGCTGGTGAGCGGATCGCCCCCCGATCCGATCCATCACCGGCCGAAGGAGGTTCCCACATGAGTGGCGTTACCGAACACGTCGACGTTGCCGTACCCGTCCGCACCGCCTACGACCAGTGGACGCAGTTCGAGGAGTTCCCCCAGTTCATGGAGGGCGTGCAGGAGGTCCGGCAGCTCTCCGAGACGATGACCCACTGGACGGTGGACATCGCCGGGGTGAAGCGGGAGTTCGACGCCGAGATCACCGAGCAGCTGCCCGACGAGCGGGTGGCCTGGCGGTCCACCGGTGGCACGCAGCAGGCCGGCGTGGTGACCTTCCACCGCCTGGACACGGACAAGACCCGGGTCACCCTCCAGCTCGAGTTCGAGCCGCACGGGGTGGTCGAGCAGGCCGGCGACAAGCTCGGCATCGTCGACCGGCGGGCCAAGGGCGACCTGGAGCGCTTCAAGACCTTCATCGAGCGGCGCGGTCAGGAGACCGGTGCCTGGCGCGGGACGGTGGACCGCCCGCAGCCGTGATCCGGAGAGCACCGCACCACGGATGGCCGCCGGAGTTCCGGCGGCCATCGCCGTGTCCGAGCCCGCCCGCGCGGCGCCGTTTGCGATCATCGCGCCCGGGTACGGCTGAAGACATGACCGACGACAAGATCAGGGTGTGGCGGGACGAGGAACGGCTTCCGTTGGAGGAACTGGAACGCGCCGTGTCGGGTTCCAGCCTCGACGGGCAGTCCGACGACGTGACCGGCAACGACGCCGGTGAGGAGGCCGCGTTCGGCCACGGGCCGGCGGCGGCCGACCGCGCCGGGCAGGCCCGGGGTACCGGCCGGGAGCCGACCGACCCGGAGCGCGCCTACCGCCCGTCGACGACCGGCCGGACCGGGCCGGACAACGGCTGAGCGGGGTCGCGCCGGACGGGCCGGCGGGCACCCAGCTCGTACAGCACGATCAGCGCCAGCGCGAGCACGACCAGGGCCGGGCCGAGCACCTGCACCGACAGCATGTCGATCAGGACGCCGAGCCCACCCGGGACGAGCGCCGCGCCCAGTCCGGCGGCACCGATCTGCAGGCCGATGGCGCGGTCCGCGTGGGCCGCGCCGACCCGGTCGGCGGTGGTGAGGGTGAGCAGCGGGAACACCGGCGCGGCGGCGAAGCCGACCACGACCAGGCCGAGCACGGCCAGGGCCGCCGACCCGGGTACGGCGATCAGTGCCGCCCCGACCGTCATCCCGGCCAGGCTGGCACGCAGCACGAGCCGGGAGCCCAGCCGCTCGGCCACCACGCCCTGCACCACCCGGCCCACGAAGAGGCTCCCCCAGTACGCGGAGACGCAGACTCCGGCGACCGCGGCGCCGAGGCCGCGCCCCTCGGTGAGCAGCAGGAACGCCCACAGCCCGGCGGACACCTCGATCGCCACGTACAGCGCGAAGCCGGCCGCACCCGACCAGACCGCCGGCAGCAGCAGCGTGCTCCGGACCGGCACCGGTGGCGTGCTCGGTGCGGGCGTGGCGCCCGGCTCGGCGGGAGCGCGGCGCTGCCAGGCCCGCACGGTGAGCGCGAACGCGGCGGCGAGGGCGAGTTGGGCGGCGGCCATGATGCCGTACCCCCACCGCCAGGCCAATCCGGCGCTCAACGCGCCGGTGATGATCAGCGGGCCGATCGCCACACCCAGGCCGAAGAACGCGTGCAGCCAGTTCATGTGCCGCGGACCGAAGGCCCCGGCGGCGTACCCGTTGAGCCCGGAGTCGATCGCGCCGGAGCCCAGGCCCAGCAGCAACGCGCAGCACACGATCACGGTCAGTCCGGGGCTCACCGTGTAGCCGATCAGCGCCAGGCTGGCCAGCAGGGTGCTGCCGGCGAGCAGCGCGCCCACGCCGACCCGGGCGAGCGTGAACCCGGCCAGCACGCTGGAGGTCAGATAGCCGACGGTGCCGGCGGTGAGCAGCAGTCCGACCGCCTTGGTCGGTACGTCGAAGTCCGCCCGGATCGAGGGCCAGGCGACGCCGAGCAGGCCGTCGGGCAGGCCGAGACTGACGAACGCGAGATAGGCCAGCAGGAGCAGTGCCGCGCGGGGCGGCGCGGTCGGGGTGGACACCAGACAGATCCTGCCGCAGCCGCACCTTACCGTCGTCGCCGGCCGTACGCCCGCCGCGACAAGAAGTGGTGTCCGGACGGTCGAGAAAACGGACAGCTCATCCAGAATCGGCCGATCGGAGGACGGCAAGCCGGCCAGTTCGCGTAAGAATTTCGGAATGCATCATGGCTCCGGAATCCTCTCCACGCGTCAGCGCCGGCTCGCCTGGCTCGGCTTCCTGCTCGCCGCGCTGCAGGCGCCGGTCTCCGCCCGGCTCGTCTCCGACGAGTCCTGGCTGTTCAGCCTCTGCGTCGCGCTGATGGTGGCCACCGTGATCATCGCGGACGACGCGGCCCGACGGCGGCCCGCCGACGCGACCGACTAGCTGCCGCTGGCCGGCCGGGCCTCGTGCCCCGGCCGGCCCCGGCTGCGGCGGCGCTCCTTCATCTCCGCCTCGTAGAGGTGCCGCCGTCCACCCACCAACTCGTCACGGGCCCGCTGGTCCAGCTCCCGGAACAGCGCGTGGTAGCCGTCGTCGAAGTCCTCGACGATCTGGAAGGTCCACCGCCCGGCGATGACGTTGCGACCCACCAGTTCGGTGTCGATCCGGTCGGCGAGCTGCTGGTGCCCGGCCGCGCGGAACTGCTCCACGGCGTCGCCGAGCATCAGGTCGGCGTGCCCGATCAGCTGGTGCAGCGAGTACAGGTGCCCCCGGGCCCGTTCCACGCACTCCAGCGCCTCGCTGAGCTTGCCCAGCGCGGCGACCGTCGCGTCGCTCACCCCGTCCGGCCGGCGGTGCTGCTCGTCCGGCCCGTCCAGCTGCTGTCCCATCGCTCCTCCGTGCTCTGTGCCTGCGTGTGCCGCGATTCTCCTGCTGCCCCGTCTGTGCCGGATCAACCCTCGCGGTCAGCCCCGGGTCGTCCGGTGGCGCAGCTGACACCCCCGAGCGGCCGAGGCCGGCCCGGTCACCGGTCGGTTAGCCTCGGTCACCATGCGTGTGCCGTTCACCCGGGTCGCCCCCCGTACCGCCGTCGACTCGGCGCGGTCCACCCTGGCCGCCCTCACCGTCTCCGTCGGCACCGTCGGGCTCGCCGCAGCCGCGACGCGACCCGGACTGCTCGCCCTCGTCGACCAGCACGCCGCCGCCGTACGGGACAGCCTCGACGGCGACCGACGGCCCCTGACGGCCGCCACCCTCGCCGGCTACGCCGAGGGGCTGCGCGAGGCGGCCCTGGAACACGGGTGGGCACCGCCGCGTGGCCCGGTGGACTGGGACGCGCCGGAGTGGCCGCACGCCCGGCTGCTCGCCGTCTGCGCGCTGGCTCGCACGCTCGACGAGACCTGACCCGCGCACGAGGGCGCCCGCGCCGAAGCGCGAGCACCCTCTTTCCGTACGACCCTGTCGTCCCGCCCGCTACGCGCGGTACTGCGGGGCCTCGTCCACCCGGGGCATGGCCTGGGTGCGTTCGCCGCCACGGTCGGCCATCTGCCGCTCCATGTCGCCGCGCCCGGCCGCGGTGGCCCGCCGGTGCTCCTGCACCGCCCGGGCTTCCTGGGCCGCCCGGTCCAGCCAGCCGTCCCAGCGCCTCTGCATCGGCTTCACCAGACCGCCACCGACACCGACGATCAGGATGCCGGCCACCGTGGCGAGCACCGCGATCAGCACCGGTGTGGTCACCGTCGTGGCGATACCCACCTGGTTCAGCGCGGCGATCACGCCGAGCGCGATGATGAAGATCGCGGTCAGGTCGGCCAGGACCTTGCCGTACGAGAGACCGCCCAGCGCCCCGGTGACCAGATCCCGGACGGCGTTGGCGATCGCGGCCGCCACCACCACGATGACGATCGCGACGAACGCACGCGGCAGCCAGGCCACCACGCCGCTGATCAGGTCACTGATGGCGTTGGGTCCCCAGACCCCGAACGCGAACTGCAGCGTGAACAGCAGTACCGCGTAGTACGCCAGTCTGGCCAGGATGTCGCTTGCGTCGTACTTCGTTCTCTCCAGCGCGCGTTTGATGCCGCCGCGTTCGACGGCCTGGTCGAAGTGCACCCGTTCCAGGACCGCATCCACGATCTTGAGGACCGCTCTGGCGATGAGCCAGCCGACCACGAGGATGACGATGAAGGCCACTGCCTTCGGGATGAAGAGCAGCACCGACCTCCACGTGTCGGCGATGGCATCACCAATGTCGGCCTGCCGGACCGCGAGGGTTTTCAGCATGACGTCCCTCCTGTCGCATGGACTGCGTCGGGCGCATACCCGGCCGACGGTGCGGCAGTCCGCGCGGCTCGCGGAGTTTTTTCCGACAAGCCGCCGAAGATGGGCCGTGAACTGCCCGAACAGTCACCGCCGCGATGCCGGCGGCGACCCGCCGCCATGATCGGATGCCGATGTCGGGGGGCCGGATAGGCTGCGGACATGCCAGGAACGGTCGGGCGAGTCCCCACGCCAGCAACCCCGCTGCCCGGCGCATCCACCGGGCCGGGGCCGGACGCCGCCGCCGTGCTCGCCCACGACTGGGCCAACACCTCGCTCGGCCCGCCCGAGGCGTGGGATCCGGCGATCCGTGCCGTGGTCGAGCTGATCCTCGCCTCGCCGATGCCGATGGCGCTGGCGTACGGCGACGACCTGGTGCTGCTCTACAACGCCGGGTACGCCGAAATGCTCGGCAGCAAACACCCGGACGCCCTCGGTCGACCGGCCGCCGAGGTGTACGCGGAGATCTGGACGCTGCCCGGCGTCGGTGAGGTGATCGAGCGGACCTACCGGCAGGGCGTGCCGTTCCTGGAGAAGGAGTCCACCCTCCCCCTGGTCCGTGAGCAGTCCGCCGTGGTGGAGCAGGCGGTCTTCACCCGGGGTTACTCGCCGGTGCGCGACAGCGCCGGTCAGATCGTCGGCATGCTGACGGTCGCCGCCGAGACCACCCACGTCACCGAGCAGTTGCAGAGCCTCAGCGAGGTCGCCGCCGCGCTGGCCGGCACGCTCACTCTCGACGACGTGGCCCGGGTGGCGCTGCGGCACACGATCACCACGTTCGACGCCGACCAGGTGGCGTTCTCGGTCGACGAGGGCGGCGGCGGTTGGCGGACGGTACGCCGGGTCCGCGGCGAGTTGATGGACGACGCCGACGAGCGCCTCCCGCCGTTGTGGCGACGCGTCCCGGCGGACTGGTCGGCCCCGGTGGTGCGGGTGGCCCGGTCGGGCGATCCGTCGTTCACCCGCGACGGCCAGCCACTGCGGGAAGCCGCGGTCGACCGCCACGATCAGAAGATCCGTTCGATGGCGGCCCTGCCACTGGGCACCTCGGTGGTACGCGGCGGGCTGGCGGTCGGCTTCCAGACGCCGCACGCCTGGTCGGCCGCCGAGCGGGCGTTGCTGGCCGCGTCGGGTGAGCTGATCGGCCAGGCGGCGGAGCGGGCCCGCCGTTTCGAGACGCAGCACGGCACCGCCCAGCTGCTGCAACGCAGCATGTTGCCGGAGCATCTGCCCGACCTGCCCCGGCTGCGCGTCGCGGCCCGCTACGACCCCGGGGTGGACGGTAACGCCGCCGGTGGAGACTTCTACGACGCGTTCCTGCTGCCCACCGGCGGGCTCGGCGTGGTGTTGGGCGACGTTGCCGGACACGACGTGCAGGCGGCGGCGCGGATGGGGCAGGTCCGTGCGGCGCTGCGGGCGCTGGCGCTGACCGACCCCACCCCGGACGCGGTGCTGGCCGGCCTGGACCGGCTGGTCACCAGCCTGGGCGCGGAGGCCGGTACGCACGAACTGTTCGTCACGGTGGTGTTCGGGCTGGTCGACGCGGACCGCCGGGAGGTGACCCTCGCCAGTGCCGGTCACCCGGCTCCGCTGATCCGGCGCAGCGGCCCCGACGGTCGTTCCCACGCCGAGTACGTGGACCTGCCGGCCGGCCCTCCGCTGGGGCTCGGCGGGCGGGCGGTCACCACCACCGTCGCGTTCCGTCCCGGCGACACCCTGCTGCTCTTCAGTGACGGCGTGGTGGAGCGCCGGCGGCAGAGCCTCACCGCCGGGCTGGACGCCCTCGTCGACGCGGTCGCCAAGGCCAGCAGCAGTGACCCCCGCGCGCTCTGCGCGGTGGCCACCGCGGCCGTGTCCGGCGGCACCGAGGACGACGTGGCCGTCCTGGCGGTCGAGCACGCGCTCAAGCCGAGCCGTTCGGCGAGCATGGAGGTGCCGGCGGAGCCGACCGCGCCCAGCCGGGTCCGGCACTGGATGACCGGCCAGCTCACCGAGTGGCAGGTGCCCGAGTCGGTGATCGGCGCGGCGGTGCTGTGCACGAGCGAGTTGACCACCAACGCCCTCCTGCACGCCGGCACCGCCGCCCGGGTGGAGATCGACCTCAGCCCCGAGCGGCTGCTGGTGTCGGTCGCCGACTCCGGCACCCGCGGCACCGTGACCCGTACCCGGACCGACACGTTGAGCAGTCGCGGGCGCGGGCTCGGGCTGATCGAGCAGCTCAGCGACGCCTGGGGCACCGATCCGACGGTTCGCGGCTCCACCGTCTGGTTCGAGATCCTCGTGCCGTCCTGACGCCTTTCGCCCGCGCCGGCACGAATCAGTCGACCGCACAGCGGGTAGGAGGACGCGCATGGCCACCGACCGACCCGCCGGGATCCTGTTCGACGTCGACGGCACCCTCGTCGACACCACGTACCTGCACACGGTGTGCTGGTGGGAGGCGTTACGCCAGACCGACCAGCCGGTCCCGATGGCGACCGTGCACCGATCGATCGGCATGGGCGCGGACAAGCTCCTCGACCACCTGCTCGGCCCGGAACGGGACCGTGACGCCGACCAGCGGCTGCGCGACGCGCACGACACCCTGTACGGCGAGTACTGGGAACGCCTGACGCCGCTGCCCGGGGCGGCCGACCTGCTGCGCGCCTGCGCCGAGCGGGGCCTGCGGGTGGTGCTCGCCACCAGCGCGTCGGAGCAGGAGGTCGGCGCACTGCGCCGGGCGTTGGGCGCCGACGACGTCGTCGACACGGTCACCTCCTCGGCGGACGCCGAGCAGAGCAAGCCGGCCCCGGACATCCTGGTCGCCGCGCTGGAGCAGTCCGGACTGGACGCCGAGCGGGTGGTCTTCGTCGGCGACTCGGTCTGGGACGTCGTGGCGGCCGGCAAGCTGACCATCCCGTGCGTCGGCCTGACCTGCGGCGGCACCAGCCGCGGTGAGCTGGCCGGTGCCGGGGCGGTGGCGGTCTACGACGACCCGGCGGCTCTGCTGGCCGAGTTGTCTGATTCGCCACTCGCCCGGCTGGGGTGAGAGGCCCACTCCGGTTGGTCGACCCGCGGACGCATAGCCGGGGCCCCCGCGGGGCATGGACTGTCACCACCTGCCCGCAACCGTGGGCGCGGCCGGAAGGTGGCACGGTGGAGCCGGTAGACGTGGCGTTCGCGCTGGTGGGCTTGGGCGCCCTGCTCGCGGGCATCCTGCCCCGGGTGCTGGAGCGGCGTCCACTGTCCATGCCGATCGCCTTCCTGGCCCTCGGCATGCTGGTCTTCCTGCTGCCGGTGGGTCTGCCGACACCGGATCCGCTGGTCCACCCGGAGCTGACCACCCACCTCACCGAGATCGGGGTGATCGTCGCCCTGATGGGCGCCGGCCTCAAGATCGACCGACCGTTGAGCTGGGCCCGCTGGTCGTCGACCTGGCGGCTGCTGGCCATCGCGATGCCGCTGAGCATCGCGGCGGTGGCGCTGCTCGGCTGGTGGTGGGCCGGGCTGGTGCCGGCCGCCGCGCTGCTGCTGGGCGCCGCGCTGGCTCCGACCGACCCGGTGCTCGCCGCGGACGTGCAGGTCGGCGAGCCGACCGATGTGGAGGACTCCGAGGACGAGGTCCGCTTCGCGTTGACCTCCGAGGCCGGCCTCAACGACGGCCTGGCGTTCCCGTTCGTCTACGCGGCCATCGCCATCGCCTCGACGAGTCTCGCCCCGCGCGACTGGCTGGCCGAGTGGTTCACCGTGGACGTGCTGTGGAAGGTGTCCGTCGGCGTCGGCGGCGGTCTGCTCATCGGCTGGCTGCTCGGCAAGCTGTTCTTCCGGGCGCCCAGCAAGCTGCGGCTGGCCCGGCACGCCGAGGGTTTCCTGGCCCTGGCCGCCACCTTCCTGGCGTACGGGCTGGTGGAGGTGGTCGGCGGGTACGGCTTCCTGGCGGTGTTCGTGGCCGCCCGGGCGATCCGCGCGGCCGAACGGACCCACGAGTTCCACGCGGTGCTGCATGATTTCGCCGAGCAGATCGAACGACTGCTCACCCTGGTGCTGTTGCTGCTGCTCGGCGGCGCGATCGTGGGCGGCCTGCTCTCCTCGCTGACCTGGTCGGCGGCGGCCGTCGGGCTGGCGCTGGTGTTCCTGATCAGGCCGTTGATGGGCTGGGTGTCGCTGCGCGGGGCACCCGGCCGGCCGGCCGAGCACTGGGTGATCGCGTTGTTCGGCATCCGCGGGGTGGGCTCGTTCTACTACCTCGCGTACGCCACCACGAAGGCGGACTTTCCGCAGGCGGAACTGCTCTGGGCCACCGTCGGCCTGGTGGTGCTCGTGTCGGTGGTGGTACACGGCATCACGGCGACGCCGGTCATGCAACTGCTGGACCGCGAGGGCGAACGGACCTCCGACCCGGCCGAACGCGACGCCTCCGCCCAGCCCGTGGCCGCCGCCGGCCACGCCTGAGCGCGCGTACTCCTCAGGCGAGGCGGGCGGCCAGCGCGCGGCCGAGGTCCCGTCCGGAACGCCAGGCGCTCTGCACCCGGGGCTTGCCGAACGCGTCACCGGCCAGGCCGATCCCGTCGGCATCCAGGTGATAGGTGTCGCCGCCCGCGCCGCCCGTCGGCTTCGCGTACGTCCAGCGGTGCACGTGCACGTCGGCGGCCTGCTCGGGCAGGCCCAGCAGATCCTGGACGGCCTGCGCGATGGCCGGGCCGGCCCCGGTGGGCTGGGCCAGGTGAGCACCGGCGAACTCCGGCACGGTGTGCGCGACCAGCACCGGTGCGGCGTCCCCGCGCCGGTCACCGTCGTCGCAGACGAGGTTGAGCACCGGATGGTCGTTGACGAACGCGCCGCCGAAGTCCGGCCAGCGCCGGTTCGGAAAGCGCAGTACGCCGGCGAGCGACGGCGCCCAGCTCTGCGCCTGCACGACACCGGTGGCGGCGGCCAGGGCCGGGTCGAGCAGCAGGGCGGCCTGCGGGCCGGGCATGGCCAGGACGACAGCCGCGCACGGCTCACCGTCCACGATCGGCCCCGGTTCGACGGTGAGCACCAACCGGTCGACGGTCAGCGGCAGCGGGGCGGCCAGGTGTTCGACCAGCGAGCGGAGTCCGCGCGGCGCGGCGAAGCGCATCGGGCCGGGCGCGTCGTGGCGCCCCTCCCGGTCGTACGACTGGAACGTGTCGGTCCACTCGCGAACCAGGCCGGCGGCGCGCCACCGCTCGACCACGACGGCGAAGTCCGGGTCGCTGACGGTGAAGTATGCGGTGCCGATGTCCGCGGGGCGACCCGCGAAGCGTTTACTGGCCATCCGGCCGCCGCACACGTGCCCCCGCTCGCGGACCTGCACCGGCACCCCGGCCCTCGTCAACTCGACCGCACAGGCCACCCCGGCGACGCCCGCCCCGACCACGACGACACTCGACGAGTCCACGCTCATCCGGTGATCGTAGGCGGCGGCCTGGCGCTTCGGTGGTTGCTCCCAGGACCGCGGCAATGGAATTGCCGAACGCCGTGGCTGAACCTGTCGTGGTTTACGAACGTTCCCATCAGTGAGCGGGTGTATCAACTGATTGAGATATCCCTACGCTCCGTGAATCATCCGAGAAAGGTCCTTCCGTCCGGGATGCTTCTGTCCGATAGGAGTTGACATGCAAAATTCTACAAACCGAAACATGCCAGAAACTCTGGAGCCTACAATCGAACGGCCGAATGACACCGACTCGCTTCGCCATCTGGAGGAGGGTGGTAGCGGGTGGACGGGCCTCGAGCCGGCGGAGAGCCGAAGGATCGGCGCACGGCTGAAAAGTGTGCTCAGCGACCCTCAGCCGTTCGCCAACTTGGTCTACACGGGCGCGTTCACCGCCGACGCCCTCGGCCGTCGGCGGGTATCAAAAGATGCCCTCAAGGGGGCCGCGATCGCCATGTTTCTCACCGACGGCGTGCAGGCGCTTTGGGTGCCTGCGGCTGAGCAGTTGAAGAACCTCCAGACGAAACAGCCCGTAGAGTACGCGAAAATAATCTGGGGTCTGTACGACGCGGCCAGTGCCGTTATTCCGATGGGAATGCCTCTTCAGACGATCAGTTCGATCGATAGCAGCAATCATGACCCGAAGGTTGTCAAGCTGAACCGAGAGGAACTGGGAAACGGGGGCTACTTCGCGTTAGCGGGCGGTGTGACCAACCTGGCTGCTTTCGCGCGGAGCGCATGGGAGCGGACGCCCGCGCCGAGCGATGGCGAACCGCGAAGCGCTTTCCGTCGAGGACTCGAGGGGGCTCGAAGGGCTTTTGGAGATGACGAGAGCCGCAACAAGATCGTGGATTCGCTAGCACTATTCAGCGAAGCTTACGGGCGAAAGCATCAGCTTGCTTTGCCCGTAATCCTGGGCACTGCCGTGCTGTTGGGGCACCGCGCCATCTCGGCATGCTGGGCCGAGTACGAACAGAAGGGCGTGTCTTACGAACGCTACGCCCTCTCCTTCGCGAAATTGGCCGCGGCAGCCGCATATTCGGCGACGGTCGGCATAACGTGGTCCTCGCTCGACAAAAGCGGCCATGATCCGCAGACTGTCGTGGCGGCCCGCGCCGACATCAAACGCGGATACATTTCCTCCGCCGCCGCCGCCGGCGCCGCCGGCGTCGCCGCGGTTGCCTCGGCTGTCAGCGGGTGGCGGTCGACGCCTCCACCTCCTGCGGCTACGCCCGCGCTGGGGAGTACGACGAATTCCCCTCGGGCCGTTCCCGGCCCAGGACTGGCGGCGGCCCCCGAGGTCGCCAACCCAACGGCCTCCCTCGCCAGACTCTCCACCCGGCAGGACATCTCACCCATCATCGCCCCGACCACCCCGCAGCCCGCCACCACATCCGGAACTCCTCACGCACCGAACCAGAGCGGCGCCAGGGCTCGCTGATGCCGCACCGCAACCCCAGGCCATTGGAGCGGCGGTGGACCGGCATGAACCACCACCGATCAGGGTACTGGCACACCTGTTCGAAGAGAGGGTGATGACGATGACGGACCGCAGCAACGAGCAGGTCGGCCCGCGTGGCGCGATCAAGGACCCCGACGGGTGGAGGGTGATGCGAGGGCCGCACCGCCCCGGGCGGGGCGGGGCAGAGTGCGGTGAGAACGGCGAGCAGGGTGGCGGGTGGTGGCACCGATGACCGATAGAGCGTCGATTCAGGCAAGCGACAGTTGTCACGATTCCGATAAAAGTGCGGCTCAGGGACGTACCGGGCTGAGGTGCGCCGGGGGCATACCGAGGCCGCGCAACTCCGGGTCCTGCTCGACGTCGGTCAGCACACCGGCGGCGTTGATCAGGCCGATGTGCGAGAACGCCTGGGGAAAGTTGCCCAACTGCTCACCGGTCAGCGGATCGATCTGCTCGGCGAACAGGCCGAGGTCGTTGACCCTCCCCGCCAGCGCCCGGAACAGCTCGTGCGCCCGGTCCCGCTCACCGGCCAGCGCCAGGCAGCACACCAGCCAGAACGAGCAGATGACGAACCCGGCCGGGTCGCCGTCCCAGCGCCGCAGCAGGCCGTCGTGCGACAGCCGCCGCTGCACGGCGCTGATCGTCGAGCGCATCCGCGGATCGCCGGCGGGGAGAAACCCGACCAGCGGCATCACCAGCACCGACGCGTCCAGCTCGTCGGATTCGAAACTGCCGGTGTACGACTGCAGCCGGTCACTCCACCCCCGTTCGAGCACCTGGGCGCGCACCTCGTCGCGGGCGGCCGCCCAGCGGGCCAGGTCCCGCGGTTCACCGAGCCGGTCACCGAAACGGACCGCCCGATCCAGAGCCACCCAGCACTGCACCTTCGACGACACGTGGTGGTGCTGGACGCCGCGCTCCTCCCACATCCCCGCGTCGGGCAGCGTCCAGTCCCGCACAGCCTGGTCGGCGAGCACCCGGAGGACGTGGTGCACCTCCGGATCCAGCGGCTCCAGCTTGTCGCGCATCAACCAGGCGGCATCCATCGCCTCGCCGAAGATGTCGGTCTGCCGCTGTTGCCAGGCGTTGTTGCCGATCACCACCGGCGGGTTGTCGCGGTATCCGCCGAGCTGATCCAGGCGGTGCTCGGTGAGGTCGCGTTCCCCGAGCACCCCGTACATGATGGGCACGGGTTTGTCGTCGACGCGGCCCATCGCCCGGCCCAGCCAGGCGAACTGCCGCTTCACCTCGTCGAGGCACGCCGTCCGCCACAGCGCGCGCAGGGTGAGGCTGAAGTCGCGCACCCAGACGTAGCGGTAGTCGTAGTTGCGGTCCCCGCCGAGTTCCTCGGGCAGGGAGGTGGTCACCGAGGCCACCACCGCCCCGCTGGGCCGGTAGGTCATGCCCTGGACCACCAGCCGGCTGCGCCGCACCTGCTCGGCGTAGAGCCCGTCGTACGGGTGCTCGGCCGTCCAGGACCGCCAGCCGGCGACGGTGTCGGCGATGGTCTGGTCGGCGTCGGGCACCTCCGGCAGCGGGGCGTCGTAGGTCGGGGCGTACCCGAGGGTGAAGTTGTGGGTCGTGCCGGCGCGGGCGGTGAACGACGTGTGGGCCTCGCCGTCGCCGCGCCGCAACCGCACGCTGCCGCGCAGCGTGAGGCGAGCGGCCCCGGCGATGGCCTCCAGCCGGTCGCCCCGCTCGATCATGTACGCGATGGTGCGCCCGTACTCGAACCGGGGCCGGTAGAGCAACCGCATCGGCACCTCACCGGAAAGCCCCTGCACACTGCGGACCAGGACCTGCGGGGATTGCATGCCGATGTCGTGTCCACGGGCGCTCGGCTCGAAGGCGAGCGCGTCGGTCAGCGCCACCTCACCGTGCGCCGTGCGGAACACGGTCCGCAACACGAGGGTGTCCTCAAGGTAGGAGCGGTCGACGGTGAAGTCGCCCTCCGGTTGGATCGACCAGTGTCCCGCGCTGTCGTCGAGCAGCCGCCCGAACACCGACGGGGCGTCGAACCGACCCGGACACCACCAGTTCACCGAGCCGGCGCGGTCCACCAGCGCCGCGCTGCGGCCGTCGGCGAGGAAACCGTAGTCGCTGATCTGTCCGCTCTCCACCTGACTGTCTACCCGACCCGCCCGTGCGCATGCCCTCGCAGCGGGAGGGCTACTGCCACGGCGACGGGCGTTACCGGCCGGCGTGGGCGGGAACCCGGGAAGCCGACGAGGGAGGATGCTCATGACGTCAGCTTCGGGGCCGACCGCCGCCTGGCGGCCCGGCACACAGGGTGGCGACCTGCTTCCATCCGGACCGGCCGGCCGCATGTCGACACCGGCCGGTGACGGGCACGGGCCGGAGTCCGGCCCACCCACCGTGACCATCGGCTCGTACCCGGACTATCCGTCCGCGCAGCGGGTGGTGGACCATCTCGCCGACAACCGCTTCCCGGTGGAGCACAGCGCCATCATCGGCACCAACCTCACCCTGGTGGAGACGGTGCTGGGGCGGATGACCACCGGTCGGGCCGCCCTGCTCGGCGCCGGGACAGGTGCCTGGTTCGGGCTCTTCATCGGTTTGTTGTTCGGCATCTTCACGGTCGGCAACTGGCTGGCGGTGATCCTGGTCGGGCTGGTCATCGGCGCGATCTGGGGTGCCGTGTTCGGTGCCGTCGCGCACGCGATGACCGGCGGGAGGCGGGACTTCACCTCCGCCAGTTCGCTACGTGCCGGCCAGTACGCGGTGACCGTCGACGCGCAGCTCGCCGACCAGGCCCGGCAGTTGCTGGGCCGGATGCAGATGGGCAGTCCGGCCACCAACGCCCGCTGAACCACCGGCCGACCGGCCGTCCCGGCAGCACGCCGGGGCGGCCGTCAGCCGTGGTACGCCAGCTCGCCGGCGCGCAGCGGCACGTCGACGCGGTTCTCCGGCGGCGCGAGCGGGCAGGCCCAGCGATCGTCGTAGGCACAGCTCGGGTTGTAGAGATAGTTCGCGTCGAGGCGGACCCGGTCGCCGGGCAGCAGCTCGACACCCCGGCCGAAGGTGCCCTTCACGGTGTCGGTGAGGTAGCGGCCTCCCCCGTAGCTCTCGCGCCCGCAGGTGCCGTCGCGCAGCGGGACGAACAGCCCACCTCCGTACGCCTCGATCCACCACAGGGTCAGCGGCCCCCACGGCGTCTCGGCCACCGCCACCCGCCGGTACGCGACGACCCCGTCCGGGCCGCCGGTGTCGATGCGCAGCTCGCCGTCGGCCGCCCGCAGCGGCGCCTCCACCACGGCATCCGGGTTGGCGGGGAAGTACCGCACCCCGGTGAAGCCGGACCGCTGCGCCGCCGGGATCGGGCTCTGCGGGTGGGTGGCGAAGAGGCCGTCGCGGCCGGCGCGGAACCCGGCCAGGTCGACGTCGGACAGGTACAGCCGGGCCACCCGCTCCCGCCAGTCGGCCAGCTCCAGTTCGGTCAGCATGCCGGGGACTCCTCATCGAACGACCTCGTGGGTACGGACAGGACGGACGCCGTCCTTGAGTCAGCGCGGCGGCCAGTTGCTCAGGACGGCGTCGAGGGCGTCCAGGGTCCGCGCCCACGACTCGTCCGCCGGGCGCGGGGTGTGCCGGAAGCCGCCGGTGCGCTCCAGGCTCACGAATCCGTGGAACGTGCTGTGCATCATCCGCACCGCGTCGGTCTGGTCCGGCTCGGCCAGCCGGTAGCCGCGCAGGATGGCCCGGGTCATCTCGGCGTGCCGGACGCCGGCGCTCGCGGCCGCCGTCTCCGGGTCGAGGTCGACCTGCATGGCCGCGTACCGGCCCGGGTGTGCCTTGGCGTAGTCCCGGTACGCGGTGGCGAAGGCCACCAGGGCGTCCTTGCCGGCGCGGCCGGCGAGTGCCGACGCGACCCGGTCGGCGAGTTCGGCCAGCGCCAACAGCGCCACCCGGACCCTCAGGTCGTGGGCGTTCCTGATGTGGAAGTACAGGCTGGCGTCCTTGACCCCGAAATGGCGGGCGAGCGCGGCGACGGTGACGTTCTCCATCCCGATCTCGTCGGCCAGCTCGGCCGCGGCCAGGGTCAGGCGTTCGGCGGTCACCCCTGCACGTGCCACGCGGCACACTCCAAATCTAATCGTGTTAATTGCTTGCCTAGGATGGCTAGGCTAATGCCTATGTTAGTCGCAACCGAACCCGCCATCCGGGCGTCCTTCGTCAACTGCACCCAGGGCGAGACCAAACGGATGGCCGTACCCAACGATCTTGAGATGCGCCCCTGGCACGACCTCGACTTCTTCGGCTGGCGCGACCCGGCGGCGCCGCAGCGGGCCTACCTGGTCGCCGAGTCCGGCGGCGGGCTGGTCGGGGTGGCGCTGCGTGCCGCACCGCAGCAGACCGGACGCGTCCGCCGCAGCATGTGCTCCCTCTGCCTGACCACGCACACCGGCGAAGGCGTCTCACTGATGACCGCCCGCAAGGCCGGCCCGGGTGGTCGGCAGGGCAACTCCGTGGGCCTGTACATCTGCTCCGACCTGGCCTGCTCGCTCTACGTGCGGGGCAAGAAGCACGCCGGCCCGCGCATGCACGAGACCCTGACCCTGGCGGAGAAGATCGACCGCACCACGACCGCCCTCACGGCGTTTCTCCGCCGGGTCACCGAGTAGCAGCGCGCGCGTCAGCGGTCGGTGGCCAGGCGGGCGTGCAGGTGCTCGTCGTAGCGGCGGCCGTCGCCGTACTGGTACGACTCGCGCAGCGTGCCCTCGGCGGCGTAGCCGGCCCGGTCGGCGACCCGGCAGGAGGCCGGGTTGGCCACCGCGTGGCACAGCTCCACCCGGTGCAGCCGCAGGTCGGTGAACGCCCAGTCGGTGAGCCGGACGACGGCGCGTACCGCCACCCCGCGCCCGCGCGCCGCCGGCACCGTCCAGTAGCCGATCGAGGCGTCACCGTGGTGGATGTGGTGCAGCGACACCGAGCCCAGCAGCTCACCGCCGGCGTCGGTGATCGCCAGGGAGACGTGGTCACCGCCGGACCAGTCGGCGCGGCGGCGGACCCAGAGCAAGGCGTACTCGTCGTCGACCGGGCCACCGGACTGCGGGTTCCACTGGGCGATGGCCGGGTCGCGCAGGGCGCCACGGACCGCGGGGGCGTCCGCGTCCCGCCAGGGGCGCAGCAGCAGGTCGGCGGCGGCTAGCTCCACGTGTTCCACGAGGGCGGAGTCTCGCACGCGACAGCTCCCAACGAGGCGTTACGGGTGAAGGTCGGCCGGGCAGGTCACCTGATCCGGTCAGAGGAGTGTCGGACGATCGGGGGTCGGGCGTGATCTCCGCGCAGGTCTCCGTACCCGACCATGGGCCGGTCGCGGACCGACCGCGCCGGCACGGCCAGGCCCCGCCGCACACGCCGCTACGGCCGCACTGCCGCACTGCCGCACTGCCGCACTGCCGCACTGCCGCAGGCCGATCGTCGAGCCCGCGACCCCGCACCGCGATACCTAGATTTCCGCTGGCCGCCACCCCGTCCGGCCGGCGGAGCCGGGCGCAGAGGGGGCAACCAGCGCGGGGAACGAAGCCTCCGGTGTCCGCAGCCACTCAGGGTGCCGGGCACGTACCTGCCGCACGGCGCGGCCAGCCACGACGGTCCCGGCCGGTGGACGAGATCCACGGACTCCCGCGGGCCGACCGCCGGGCGACTCACGATCAGCGCCGCCTCGCCGGTCGACCCTACCCGGGTCAGCCCCTGGTCCCACGCGAGATTCAGGCGCCTACCCGGGCTCGCTGGGCGCGGTCATAGAGTGGCTTGGTGATCGCCGAGGTGAACTGAGGGCCGACGAGGTGACGGGCACAATTCTCGTCATCGTGCTCACACACCCGGCGCGTCACACCATCCATGTATTCGGCCCAGGTGTTGACGCCCACCACGGTTCCCAGGCCGGACAGGGGGTCGAACGCGGCGATACGCGGGCCGCCACTGGAGCCACCGCCCATGACGCAGGCAGCGCCCCACTGGCCCTTGGGAGTGGGCCAGTCGGCAGAGCCACGAGCCTCCCGGGCGTGACCCGTACAGTAGGCGAGCCGCCGCCCGGTGTACTCCGGAAGGCCTGCCCTGGCCTTGTCTGATGCGCCGCGTGGGTATCCGAACTGGAAGACAAGCTGCGCGCCGGGCAGGTCGAAGCCGACGTCGTGCGCCGCCCCGACCACCTCCTGGACCGTCCGGCCTCGTTCATTCTTGTTGAGGACCACAAATGCCTGGTCATACGAGTCGAATTTCGGATCTTGAGCATTATTCTGCAACCAGGTCGAATCGGCGACGCCGATGCGACCGACAAACTTGCCGTAGGGTGCCCGACCGTCACTGTAGCCAGGTACGAACATCACATTCGTCGCCCATTGGCCATCCTCGCCGAGCAGATCGGTGCTGAACACACAGTGCCCGGCCGTCACCACGGTGCTCAGATTGGCACTGCCGACTACCGTCGCCGTGCAACTGGAGTCGTCTCCTTGGTTGGTGAAGAAAAGCCGGCCCACCGTCGGGGCCAGGGCGTTGGACCGGGTCCAGGGAGCACCGTCCGGGCCACTCGTCGGGGCGTTGCCGGACAAGGGCTCGTTCAGCGCCGCGACCCGCTCCGCCGTCCAGTAGTCGAGGACCGCCTGCCGCTCGCCGACGCTGACCGCCTGCTCATGGGTCGCCACGGTTGGTGCCTTGCTGACCGCCGGAGAGACAGTCGCAGCGGCGGCCGCGCCCGGTATGGATATCGCGGTTCCGAACACAAGCATCGCCGACGTCAGCATGATCGGAGCACGCCGACTCTCGCCACACCAGCGGCGTTTCGTTGTCGTCATGCACGACAACCTAGCGATCGGGTGTTAGGAACCTGTTAGAAAGCTCTTGTGATGTCCAGGGTGAATGTCCGAATAGCTAGGACGGCGGCTCCGCCGCCTCAGGAGACCGCAAAAATCCCCGCCACCCCCAGGAGCACCATCACCAACACCGCTACCAGCGCACCCCGTTCGCTCTCCACCGCCGGCTCGCGGTACTCGGTCACGGGGTTCGTCGTTTCGCGGGGCATAGTGCGGCCTCCTCGTTGGTGTCACGTCGCCGTCGATGGCGTTGGCCAGGTCACCGGTCTGCCGGGCTGGCGTGCGGACCCGCGTCGGGGGTCCTACCGTGAGGACGTTGTCGACCTCCGGGGGGCTGGACGTTGCCGTTGCAGGACTGGTTCCTCACCGCACAGGAACGGGCCAACCCGGTCTCTGGGTTACCCGTCTGGACCAGCGGAAACCTCGCCGAGCCGTTGATTCACGGCGCGGCGTACTTCGACCGCCTGGTCGACGAGGTGCAGGCGCTCAGCGCCGGTGATCACCTCTTCTTCACCGACTGGCGGGGTGACCCCGATCAGCGGTTGCGCCCGGACGGCCCGACCGTCGCCCAGCTCTTCGCCCAGGCCGCGCAGCGCGGCGTGGTGGTCAAGGGGCTGATCTGGCGCTCACACCTCGACGTGTTGGCCTACAGCGAGGCGGAGAACCGCGACCTCAGCGAGACGATCTCCGCCGCCGGTGGCGAGGTGCTGCTCGACCAGCGGGTCCGCCGCGGCGGCTCGCACCACCAGAAGCTCGTCGTGCTGCGCCACCCGGACGCACCGGAGCGGGACATCGCGTTCGCCGGTGGGATCGACCTGTGCCACAGCCGCCGCGACGACGCCGCACACCACGGGGACCCGCAGCCGGTGCAGATGTCACCCCGCTACGGCCCTCACCCGCCGTGGCACGACGTGCAGCTCGCGGTGCGCGGCCCGGTGGTCGGCGCGCTGGACACCCTGTTCCGGGAGCGCTGGACCGACCCGATGCCACTGGACTCGGAAAACCCGATGGCCTACCTGCGGGACCGGCTGCGCGGCGCGGACCTGCGCCCCGATCCGATGCCCGAGCAGCCCGCCGACCCGCCGGCCTGCGGGCCGCACCAGATCCAGGTGCTGCGCACCTACCCGGCCGTCCGGCCCCGCTACTCCTTCGCACCCGACGGCGAGCGGGCCGTCGCCCGCGGTTACACCAAGGCGGTGCACCGGGCGCGCCGGCTCATCTACCTGGAGGACCAGTACCTCTGGTCGACCGAGGTGGCGGACCTGTTCGCGCGGGCACTGCGGGACAACCCCGAGCTGCACCTGGTCGCGGTCGTACCCCGGCATCCGGACGTGGACGGCCGGCTCGCTCTGCCGCCGAACATGGTCGGCCGCGAGCAGGCGCTGTCGTTGTGCGAACGGGCCGCACCGGACCGGGTGCACGTGTTCGACGTGGAGAACCACGCGGGTGACCCGGTCTACGTGCACGCGAAGGTCTGCGTGGTCGACGACGTCTGGGCCAGCGTGGGCAGCGACAACTTCAACCGCCGGTCCTGGACCCACGACAGCGAGCTGTCCTGCGCCGTCCTGGACGAGACCCGCGACGAGCGGGAGCCCGTCGACCCCGCCGGGCGCGGCGACGGGGCGCGGGTCTACGCCCGGGACCTGCGGCTGCGGCTGTGGCGTGAGCACCTGGACCGCCACCCGGACGGTGGCGACGACGCCGACCTGCTCGACCCGGCCGACGCCGTCGCGGCGGTCACGGCCGCCGCCGACGCCCTGCAACAGTGGTACGACGACGGCCAGGTCGGGAAACGCCCGCCCGGTCGGCTGCGCCCGCACCGCCCCGAGCGGCTGCCGTGGTACACCCGTGCCTGGGCGTTGCCGGTGTACCGGCTGGTCTACGACCCGGACGGCCGGCCGCTGCGGGCGAGGCTGGCGGGCACCTGGTGAACCGAGCGGGCCGGCTCCGGCATGCTGGCCGAGCCCGGGTGCACGGCCAGCCCACCCGGGTACGCGAACGAGGATCGTGGCGAGAAGTAGCCGAAGCCGATGGTCAGCGGATTGGCCGGCCGTAGCGCGTACAGCGGGTGCCCGGGTTGGAGGAACTCCACCGACTCGATCTCGAACGGCGCGACCGGCTCGGCCACGAACGGGTAGACCGAGCTGAGCAGTTGATCCTCGCGGCGGGTGAAGTAGCGGTGGTGCCCGCTGCTGATCACGTGCCCGGTCTCCCCCACCCGACAGCGGGCCCGGAGCAGCGGCACCCCGTCGATCTCGGTCTCGGAGAGCAGTTCCTCGCCGTCGACCACGATCCGGGTGCGTCCGGCGAACGTGGGGGCGCCACGGGCGGCGGCGTACTCCCGTACCCGCCGGC
This sequence comes from Micromonospora sp. NPDC050695, assembly GCF_040654415.1. Classification (NCBI taxonomy): domain Bacteria; kingdom Bacillati; phylum Actinomycetota; class Actinomycetes; order Micromonosporales; family Micromonosporaceae; genus Micromonospora; species Micromonospora sp. NPDC050695. The sequence goes on along the minus strand of NZ_JBFAHZ010000017.1, from coordinate 84,861 downwards.
TGGAGGCCACGTAATGGGTCCACCAGCCACCCGGGTTGAGCCCTCCGGGCGCGTCCACGCCGGCCAGCGACACGCCGAGGTAGGTCAGTGAGTACGCGCCGAAGCCGGAGGTCTGCGTCTCGTCGTCGACGACGTACTGGTTGAGGAACACCTGGCGGTCCGGGCGCGGGCACAGCCCGAGCGGGACGAGGGCGGCGACCGCGTCCGGATCCGCCGGCAGCCAGCTGAAGTAGAGCGTGCGACTGTTCACGACGAGCTGGGGAGCGGCTGGATCGAGCACGGTGCCTCCGAACCGGGTGTGTACACGCGACGCTACGGCCGGTCCCACCAGCGGGACAACGACGGATAGTCGACACTCCTGCCCTGATGTCGGATTTCATGTTGACCGCTCGGTGGCGGCGGTCGACCGTCCGGCCCTGGGTCGGGTGGGGCGACCGGTTCGCGGGGCATGGGCCGGAAATCAGGTAAGACACCTCACAGTCGGTAGGATTTCTGCCCGATTTAGGTGTTTCATGATTGGAAATACCTTAAGTGCATCAGCCTTTCAGCTAGATTTCCCTGAGACGATCAGGCTAAGGTGAGTCCCGAACGGCCCATACGAAGCTAAACCAAAAAGCGTCACGTCTTTTGTCCGCGGACGAGGTGCAGGGAGGACCACCCATGACCGCGCCAACGATCACCGAGCAGCCGAGCACCACGGCCAAGACCACCACGAAGCTGGACCCGCGCGCGCTCACCGACAGCGCCGCCGACCTGCTCAACGCCATGGCGGCGCTGCCGGCCAACCACCCGTCGCGCGCCGCGCTGCGCGACCGGGCGATCGAGGCATGGGTCCCGCTGGCGAACCACCTCGCCCACCGCTACAGCGGGCGGGGCGAGCCGACCGACGACCTGGCGCAGACCGCCGCCGTCGGCCTGATCAAGGCCATCGACAAGTTCGACCCGACGCGCGGCGTCGACTTCGCCGGTTACGCGATCCCCACCATCATCGGCGAGCTCAAGCGGCACTTCCGCGACCGCACCTGGGACATCCGGGTGCCGCGTCGCCTCCAGGAGCTGCGGCTGGCCATCTCGGACGCCAACAGCTCGCTCCTGCAGACCCTCGGCCGCTCGCCGACGGTCGCCGACATCGCCGCCCACCTCAAGCTCACCGAGGAAGAGGTCCTGGAGGGCCTGGAGGGCGCCCGCGCGTACAACGCGGTGTCGCTGTCCACCCCGACCGGCGACGGTGACCGGGCCACCGAGCTGGGCGACATGCTCGGCGGCGAGGACAACGAGTTCGAGCTGGCCGAGCTGCGGGTCGCCCTCGGCCCCGCGCTGGCCACCCTCGACGAGCGCGAGCAGAAGATCCTCACCCTGCGGTTCTACGGCAACCTGACCCAGTCGCAGATCGCCGATCAGATCGGCGTCTCGCAGATGCACGTCTCCCGGCTGCTCGCCCGGGCGCTGACCAAGCTGCGCGGCCAGCTCGACGGCACGTACTAGGTCGTCTCACGACAGCGGGGCCGGGTCCGTGGACCCGGCCCCGCTTCGTATGAGATGTGACCGTCCGTCACGCGAACGTGACAGTTCCGGTCTCGTCAGCCAGCCACCGGCTCGCGCCACATCGGCCAGAACGGCGTGCCGTCGGGCACCCGGAACGGCTCCCCGGCGCGGTAACCGTGCTTCGCGTACAGGTCCCGGCTGCGCGGACTGCTCGCCTCCAGGTACGCCGGCATCCCGTTGGCGTCCAGCCACGCGTTGTGGTGCTCCAGCAGCGCGGTGCCCAGTCCCTGCCCCTGACGCTCCGGCTGGGTCGCCAGGAACGCCAGGTGGTGGTGATCGGAATGCGGGTGGTTCGCCGCGAACAACTCGTCGAGATGGCGGAACCGGTCGGTCCACTCGCCACACGCGGCGGCGAGCCGGGCGTCGTAGTCCGCCGGCGGCGGAGGCTGCTCGCCGACCGACGGGAACCAGACCGCCACCGAGGCCCGGTCCGCGGTGGCGTACACCATGCCGTGCCGCATCGCGTGCTCGACCAGGATCTCGAAGTCCCCGGCCAGGACGGCCTCCCGCTTGCTCGCGTCCGGCACCAACCAGTACGTCACCCTCAACTCGGTGAACGCCTCGGCGATGCGGCCGGCCACCAGGATGGTGTCCTCCGGCCCGAGCCGGTCGATCCGCACGCTCATCGCGTCGCCTCCACGCTGGCCGGCGCCTCCGCCCGGACGGCGGCGGCGGCGCTCGCCGCGCCGAGCCCGATCCGGGCGTACGTGTCCGGCCGGCTGTTGCGCAGCACCAGTCCCCAGATCACGCCCAGCGCGGCCGCCACCGGGTACACGGCGGGCAGCGCCCAGCGCAGGGTGGAGTCCGGCGCCACGCCGAGCAGGTTGGCGAAGTTCGACACGGCCAGCCAGATGATCACGACGAGGGCGATGGTGGCCAGGCCGGGTGCGATGGCCCGCCGCCAGAGGTTCTCCCCGCCGCCGGAGCGGGCGAAGTAGGCGATCACCGCGACCGAGGTGGTGGCGATCAGCAGCAGCACGCCGAACCCGCCGGTGGTGCCACCCCAGAAGAACAGCTGGACCACCGGATCCCAGCCGTTGACCGCGTACAGCAGGATGACCAGCAGACCGAGCACGCTCTGCGCCAGCGAGGCGGCCCGCGGCGCGCCGGAGCGCGGCGAGGTCTGCCCGAACACCGCCGGCAGCACCCGCTCGCGGCCCAGGGCGAACGTGTAGCGCGCCGTCGTGTTGTGGAACGAGATCATCGCGGCCAGCACCGAGGTCAGGAAGAGCACCTGGCCGATGGTGACGGCAGTGTCGCCGAGGTGCGCGGCGGCCAGGTTGAAGATCAGCCCGACGCTCTGCTCGCCCGCCTCGGCGACGATCCGGTCCGGCCCGACGGCGACCGTCATCGTCCAGGACGACAGCGCGTACAGCGCGGCGATGATCGCCACCGACAGGTAGGTGGCCAGCGGCACGGTCCGCTTCGGGTCCTTGCTCTCCTCGCTGAAGACCACTGCGGACTCGAAGCCCACGAACCCGAGTATCGCCAGCACCAGGACCGCGCCCACGCCCGGCACGAAGAGGTTGTCCGGTGCGAACGTGGCGAAGCTGACCTGACCGTCGGCCGGGTTGCCGAGCTGACCGAGGTCGAAGACGAGGATCACCACGATCTCGGCGACCAGCAGCGCGGCCAGCACGAGGCCGTTGACGTCCACCCGGAGCAGGCCGAGCAGGCCGACCAGCGCCCACGCCACCAGGGCGACGATGGACCAGTGCGGGTGGCCGCCGAAGAGCCGGTCGAGCACCGGCTCGGCGGCGACGCCGATGGTGCCGTAGAGCCCGACCTGCAACGCGTTGTACGCGACGAGCGCCACCCAGGCCGCGCCCACACCGGCCGGTCGGCCGAGGCCCCGGGAGATGTAGGCGTAGAAGGCGCCGGCGTTCTCGACCTGGCGCGACATGGCCACGTAGCCGACCGAGAACAGGGCGAGCACCGCGGCGACGACCAGGAAGGCCAGCGGGATGCCGGTCACCCCGATGACGCCGTAGCCGGTGGTGACCACACCGGCGACCACGGTCAGCGGCGCGGCGGCGGAGAGCACGAAGAAGATGACCGAGGGGATGCCCAGGCGGCCCCGGGCGAGGGCTTCGGAGACGTTGCTGGGTCGGTCGACTGTCGATGTCGGGGGCATTCGACTACTCCGGTTGTCGAGGGGGGTGTAGGGGGTTACCGGGTGGGTCAGGGGATGCCGCGCAGCACGGCGGCGCCGACGGCGGCCTCGGTGTGCCCGACGAGTTCCTTCAGGGGGGCCGGCAGCGCGGGGATGAGGACGTTCAACCGGTGGTGGGCGCGGGGGCCGGCGCTCCACAGAACCTCGCGGGTCAGCCCGGCGGCCACGACCAGGCCGAGCAGCAGCGCGTCCGGCACGCTCGGCGGGTCGGGCCGGTCCAGCAACGCCCGCAGCCGGGTGGCCGGCCAGGCCACCGCGTTGAGGTCGATCGGCAGGTAGGTGACCGAGGTACGCAGCAGTCGGCGGCTCTCCTGGCGGCGGAGCACCCCGGCGCGGGCCAGCCGCTCCCCCACCGAGGTCGTCGCGCTCTGCGCCAGGAAGCTGAGCCAGGTGTTGACCGCCTGGTGCTGGGACTCCCCGATCAACTGATCGAGGACGGTGTGCGCCAGCGCGTCGGCCGGGGGACGCCGGTCGATGACGGTCACCTGTCCACCCACGACGGTGATGTGTCCATACAGGATCAGCTCGCCCAGGAGGCCGCCGGCCAGCCCGAGCCCGGTCGCCGCCGGGTGCAGTTTGGCCTTGCCGCGGCTGTCGTTGTGAGCGATCAGGAAGAACTCGTCGGCGATGAGCAAACGGTCCTCCCGCACGGGTGTGTCCACAGTGATCGCAACAACCGGGAAAGGATGCACCGACAGCTACTGCAATGCAACTCCCAGATTTGAAAGTTGCACTCCGTGCAGGCGCGACCTGCGAATCTCGTCGTGCCAGACTCGGACGGTGACCGCCACCCCCGCCATCCGACCCACCGCCAGCCCGACCGTGCGCCGTCGCCGCATCGCCAGAGAGCTCCGCCAGCTCCGGGAACGGGCGGGCATGACCCTCGATGTGGCCGCCCGCCAGCTCGACATGTCCAAGAGCAACCTCTCCCGGATCGAGACCGCGCAGATCGGCATCAAACCCCGTGACGTCCGCGCGGCGCTCGCCCTGTACGAGGTGACCGGGGCCGACGCCGAGGCGTTGATCGAGATCGCCCGGGGCGCCCAGCAGCGCGGCTGGTGGCAGAACTACAGCGACGTGCTGCCCGAGTGGTTCGAGTTCTACGTGGGACTCGAGGCCGAGGCGGCGGCGCTGCGCACGTACGAGGCCGAGTCGGTGCCCGGGCTCCTACAGACCGAGGCGTACGCGCGGGAGATCTACCGACGCACCGCGGGCGAGGACGGCCTGGAGCGCAAGGTAGCCGCCCGGCTGCACCGGCAGGAGGTGCTGCGCCGCGACGACCCCGTCCACCTGTCGGTCGTGCTCAACGAGGCGGTTCTGCTGCGCCCGGTCGGCGGCATCGCCGTGATGGCCGAACAGGTGGACCACATGAGCCGGGTCGCTCAACTACCCAACGTGACAATCCAGGTACTTCCGTTCGCGGCCGGCGGGCACCCCGCGATGAGCACCCCGTACGTGATCCTCAACTTCGCCGACGCCGCCGACGCCTCCGTGGTTTACCTGGATAACCTCACGATGGGATTGGCTCTGGAGGATGCCGACCAGGTGCTCGGGTATAGCCTTCTGCACGAGGAGCTGTGCCGGATGGCGCTCGATCCGGCGGCGTCGATGACCCGTCTGGAGCAGGCTTCTCGTAACTTTGCGTGACCGCGTCTGCGGCACGCCGACGCAGACGAGAGGTTCCGCGGATGACGGCGCACGACCGGACCGGGGCGGACTGGCGCACCAGCACGCGCAGCAGTGGCAACGGCAACTGCGTGGAGGTCGCGACAGTCCACGGTCAGGTCGCCGTCCGGGACAGCAAGGACCGCTCCGGCCCGGTGCTCGCCTTCGCGGCGTCGTCCTGGCGGAGCTTCGTGCACGGCGTGGGTGACGTCCGCCGCCGGTGAGGCGTCCGGGCCGGTGCGAGACTGGGCCGTGCTCTCCGACGTAGCCCTGGACCTGCCGGTCCGTCCGGTGCTGCCGGCGCTTGTCGCGGCGCTCGACGCGGCCGGCGCCGGGGTGCTGGTGGCCCCGCCCGGCACCGGCAAGACCACCCTGGCGCCGCTGGCCGTGGCCGACCGGGTGACCGGCCGGGTGGTGATCGCGCAACCCCGTCGGGTGGCGGCACGCGCCGCCGCCCGCCGGATGGCCGAACTGCTCGGCGAACGGGTCGGCGAACGCGTCGGCTACGCGGTCCGCGGCGAACGACGGGTCGGCCCGTCCACCCGCGTCGAGGTGGTGACCACCGGCCTGCTGGTCCGTCGGCTGCACCGCGACCCGGAGCTGCCCGGCACGGGTGCCGTGCTGCTCGACGAGTGCCACGAACGGCACCTCGACGCCGATCTGGCCCTGGCGTTCACAGTGGAGGCGCGGGCCACCCTCCGGCCCGACCTGTGGTTGCTGGCGATGTCCGCCACCCCGGACACCGACCGGTTCGCCGCGCTGCTCGGCGGCGACACCCCGGCCCCGGTCGTCCGGGCCGAGTCGGCGCTGCACCCGGTGCGGCGGATCTGGGCGCCACCACCGCGGCCGGTCGCACCGCCCGGAGCGGGACCGGTCGACCGGGCTCTGCTCGACCACGTGGCGGCCACCGTCCGGCGGGCGTTGCGCGAGCACGACGGCGACGTGCTGGTCTTCCTGCCCGGCGCCGGCGAGATCGCGGCCGTCACCGGTCGGCTCGCCGATCTGCGGGACACCGTCGCGCTGCTGCCGCTGCACGGTCGCCAGCGCGGCAGCGAGCAGGACGCCGCCCTGCGGCCCGCGGACCGACGGCGGGTCGTGCTGGCCACCGCGTTGGCCGAGACCAGCCTGACCGTCCCGGGCGTGCGGGTCGTGGTGGACGCCGGGCTGTCCCGGGTGCCCCGCATCGACCTGGCGCGTGGGCTCGGTGCGCTGGTCACCGTGCCGGTCTCCCGGGCCGCCGCCACCCAGCGGGCCGGCCGGGCCGGCCGGGAGGCCGCCGGTGCCGTCTACCGGTGCTGGTCCGCCGCGACGCATGAGCGGCTGCCCGCCCGCGCCGAGCCGGAGATCGCCACCGCCGACCTGACCGGCTTCGCGCTGGAGCTGGCCGCGTGGGGCCGGCCGGACGGCGTGGGGCTCGCGTTGCCCGACGCGCCACCGGCCGCCGCGCTGACCGTGGCCCGGGACACCCTGAAGACGCTGGGCGCGGTCGACGCCGACGGTCGGATCACCGCGCGGGGGCGGGCGATCGCCGCCGCCGGCGCGCACCCACGGCTGGCGCGGGCGCTGCTCGACGGCGCGGTCCGGGTCGGCGCGGACCGGGCGGCCGAAGTGGTGGCCCTGCTCGCCGAGGAGAGCGCGGTCGGCCCCGGCGACGACCTGGTCGCCGGGTGGCGCCGCCTGCGCGCCGGCGTCGACGCGGGAGCGACCGCCCGCTGGCGCACCGAGGTACGCCGGCTGCGCGCCGTCCTGCCCGTCGACGCCCCGTCCGAGGGGCGCGGCGGAGCCGATGCGGCGGCCGGCCCGGGAACCGCGGGACGGGCGGGATCCGCCGAACTCACCGACGATCTCGCCGCCGGGCTGCTGGTCGGCCTGGCGTACCCGGAACGGCTGGCGCGGGTGCGACGACCGGGCGGGTCGGCGTACCTGATGACCGGCGGGACCGCCGGGGAGCTGGCGGCCGGGTCGGGGCTGGCCGGTTCCGACTGGCTGGCGGTCGCCGTCGCGGACCGCAGGCCCGGCGCGCCGTCGGCGCGGATCCGCCGGGCCACCCCGGTGGACGAGGCGACGGCCCGGGAGGCGGCCGGCCCCCTGCTGTCGACCCGCCGGGAGGTCGGCTGGGCCGATGGGGACGTGGTGGCCCGGGAGGTGACCCGGCTGGGTGCGATCGAGCTGCTCCAGCGCCGGCTGGACCGCCCGGACCGCGCGGAGGTGGCCGAGGCGCTGCTGACCGGCCTGCGCCAGGAAGGGCTGACGCTGCTGCCCTGGACGCCGGCCGCCCGGTCCCTGCGGGAGCGACTGGCGTTCAGCCGGCAGCACCTCGGCGCCGAGTGGCCGGACGTCGGCGACGAGGCGCTGCTCGACGCCGCACCGACCTGGCTCGGCCCGGAGCTGGCCAGCGCCCGACGCCGCGCCGACCTGGCCCGGGTGGACGTGGCCTCGGCGCTGCGCCGGCTGCTGCCGTGGCGGCAGGCCGCCCGCCTCGACGAGCTGGCCCCGGAGCGGATCGAGGTGCCCAGCGGCTCACGGATCCGGGTCGACTACACCGATCCGGCGGCGCCGGTGCTGGCGGTGAAACTCCAGGAGACGTTCGGCTGGCCGGCGGCTCCGCGCATCGCCGACGGTCGGGTGCCGGTGCTGCTGCACCTGCTCTCCCCCGCCGGGCGGCCGGTCGGGGTCACCGCCGACCTGGCGTCGTTCTGGCGCACCGGCTACCCGCAGGTGCGCTCGGAGCTACGCGGACGCTATCCGCGGCACCCGTGGCCGGAGGACCCGGGCACCGCGACACCCACCCGGAGGGTCACGCCGCGCCGGCGTTGAGCGCCGGTCACTCCTCCACCACGTCGGCCACCACCACGGTCACGTTGTCCGGTGCGCCCGCGTGCAACGCCAGGTCGATGAGCTTGCCCGCGCAGGCGGCCCGGTCCGGGTAATCGGTGAGCACCTCGGTGAGGGTGTCCGGACGGACCACGTTGGAGAGGCCGTCGCTGCACAGCAGCCACCGGTCGCCGGCGCGGGGCACCATCGTCGCGTACGACGGGGAGACGTCCTCGCCCTGCAACGCCTGGGTGACGACCGCCCGGCGGGGATGGCTGCTGGCCTGGTCCGCGGTGATCACGCCCTGGTCGACCAGCAGCTGGACGAAGGTGTCGTCGCGGGTGACCTGCTTGAGCACACCCTCTCGGAACAGGTAGGCCCGGGAGTCGCCGACGTGGGCGAGGGCCAGGCAGCTGCCGGTACGGGCGAAGAGCAGGGCGGTCAGTGTGGTGCCCATGCCCTGGCGCTCGGGATCCTCGTTGACCGCCTGCCGGATCCGGGTGGTGGCCAGGGCGATGCCGCCCTGGAGCGCGGCCACCAGGGCGTCCTCGGGTGTCTCCACGTCCAACGGTGCGACCGCGTCGATGGTGAGCGCGCTGGCCAGGTCGCCGGCGGCCATCCCGCCCATGCCGTCGGCGACGGCGACGAGCCAGGTCCCGGCGTGCAGGGCGTCCTGGTTTCCGCTGCGGATCAGCCCACGGTCGCTCGTTCCCACGGAACGCAGCTTCAGGGTCATGGGAGGCAGCCTGCCAGGCGGAGGGCGCAGTTGTCTCTAGGAGATCAGGACGACGGTGCGTGGCGCGGCGAATCTCACGTCTCGCACTCGGCCGTGTCGCGGGCCTCCCGGCCTCGTCGCACGGCACATCCCATCCAACCAGATCAATTGACAGGACGTACCGTCACTGGAAATATCGGGTCCATCTCTGGGAGCGCTCCCAGCATTCGGTCACCACCACCGTCCCACTTCCCGTCCCGGAAGGACTCCCCGTGACGACATCCCGACGCCGCCTCCTCCTGGCCGCGGCGACCGCCCTGGCCCTCACCGGCGCGGGCGCCGGCGCGGCCCACGCCGACCCACCACCGGACGCCCCCGAACAGATCGACAACGGCGACTTCAGCGCGGGCGTGAGCCCCTGGTTCTCCTACGGCACCGGCGCACTCGCGGTCACCGACGGGCGGCTCTGCACCACCGTTGCCGGCGGGCTCGCCAACCCGTGGGACGCCGGCATCGGCCAGGACGCGGTGCCGCTGGTCGCCGGCGCCGAGTACACCCTCGGGTTCAGCGTCTCCGCCACACCCGGCACCGCCGTCAAGGCCGTGCTCCAGCTGGGCAGCGCCCCGTACACCACGTACGCCGCCGTGGACGCCGCCGCCACCGGCACCGCCCAGCGCGTCGAGCAGACCTTCACCGTCCCGGACGACAACCCCGGCGCCCAGTTGATCTTCCAGGTCGGCGGCTCCCCCGACACGCAGACGATCTGCCTCGACGACGTCTCGCTGCGCGGCGGCGAGCCGCCCGAGCCGTACGAGCCGGACACCGGGCCACGGGTGCGCGTCAACCAGGTCGGGTACCTGCCCGGCGGGCCGAAGAACGCCACCGTGGTCACCGGCGCCACCGAGCCGCTGCCCTGGCAGCTGCGTACGGGCGCCGGCGCCGTCGTGGCCAGCGGCACCACCACCACGCGCGGTGTCGACGCCGCCTCCGGGCAGAACGTGCACTCGGTCGACTTCTCCGGGTACCGCACCCCGGGCACCGGGTTGACGCTCACCGTCGACGGCGAGACCAGCCACCCGTTCGACATCTCCGGCACCCTCTACGACCAGCTACGCTCCGACTCGTTGCAGTTCTTCTACGCGCAGCGCAGCGGCATCGCCATCGACGGGGACCTGATCGGCGACGAGTACGCGCGCCCCGCCGGGCACCTCGGCGTGGCACCCAACCAGGGCGACACCAGCGTGCCCTGCCAGCCGGGCGTCTGCGACTACTCGTTGGACGTGCGCGGCGGCTGGTACGACGCCGGCGACCACGGCAAGTACGTGGTCAACGGCGGCATCGCCACCTACCAACTACTGAACACCTTCGAGCGGACCAGGACGGCGGCCACCGCCGACGGAGGCGCCGGGCTCGCCGACGGCACGCTGCGGGTGCCCGAACGCGACAACGGCGTGCCGGACATCCTCGACGAGGCCCGCTGGGAGCTGGAGTTCCTGCTGCGTATGCAGGTGCCGGCCGGCAAGCCGCTCGCCGGCATGGTCCACCACAAGATCCACGACCGGAACTGGACCGGGCTGCCGCTCGCCCCCCACGAGGACCCGCAGCCGCGCGAGCTGCACCCCCCGTCGACCGCGGCCACCCTCAACCTGGCCGCCACCGCCGCCCAGTGCGCGCGGCTCTTCGCACCGTACGACGCGGCGTTCGCGGCCCGCTGCGGCACCGCCGCGAGCACCGCCTACGCCGCGGCGAAGGCCCACCCCGCGGTGTACGCCAGCCCGGCCGACAGCACCGGCGGCGGCGCGTACGACGACACCACCGTCACCGACGAGTTCTACTGGGCGGCAGCCGAGCTGTACCTCAGCACCGGGGCGCAGACCTACCTGACCGACCTGACGGCCTCACCGCACCACACCGGCGACGTGTTCGACCCGCGGGGCTTCGGCTGGCAGAGCACCGCCGCACTGGGCCGCCTCGACCTGGCCACCGTGCCGAACGGGCTGCCCGCCGCCGACCTGGCCCGCGTCCGCGCCTCGGTCACCTCCGCCGCCGACGCGTACCTCGCCGAGCTGCGACGACAGGCGTACGGGCTGCCGATGCCCGGGGACGCCAACAGCTACTTCTGGGGCGGCAACAGCAACATCATCAACAACGCCGTGGTGCTGGCCACCGCGTTCGACCTGACCCGCGACCCCGTCTACCGCGACGGCGCCGTGCAGGCGATGGACTACGTGCTCGGTCGCAACGCCCTGAACATCTCCTACGTCACCGGGTGGGGCGAGCACGCGGCGCAGAACCAGCACAGCCGCATCTTCGGCCACCAGCTCGACCCGAGCCTGCCCCGCCCGCCGGCCGGCTCGCTCGCCGGTGGCGCGAACGCCGCCCTCCAGGACCCGTTCGCGGCACAGTTGCTGGCCGGCTGCACGCCGATGTTCTGCTACGTCGACGACATCAACTCGTACGCGACGAACGAGGTGGCGATCAACTGGAACTCGGCGCTGGCCTGGATCTCGTCGTTCCTGGCCGACCAGGGTGACGCCGGCGCGGTGCCGGCCAGCACCTGCTCGGTGGACTACACCAACTACGGCGCCTGGCAGGGTGGCACCGGGTTCACCGCCCAGTTGACCATCCGCAACACCGGCGCCACGGCCGTCAACGGCTGGAGCGTGCGGTTCGCGTTCATCGGCGACCAGCGGGTACGCGAGGCGTGGCTCGCGAAGGTCACCCAGTCCGGCGCGACGGTGACCGCGCGCAACGAGTCGTACAACGCCCGGATCGCACCCGGCGGCACCGTGACGTTCGGCTTCAACGCGACGACCACCGGCGGCGCCAACCCCGACCCGGGCCTGGTCACCGTCAACGGCGCGGCCTGCTCGCTGAGCTGACCGCAGCGGCTGGTGGCCGCCCCTCACGCGGGCGGCCACCAGCCCGTCATGATCGGCGTCGGCACCGCGCACCGCACCTCCCGCGCGCACCGCTGCGGGCGCTTTCGAGCTGATGACGTGAACGAATCACCGCCCCGACCCCGTGGACTCCGGCCGCCGCGCGAGCCGTGGTGAGGCCGTGGAGGGCGGCGAACTGGCGGGCACGGAGCGTCCCGAGGGCCGGGTGCACGCCTTCGCCACCCTGCGCGCGGTGGCCAACGTGGGCGTGGCGTTCGGGGCGGGGCTGGCCGGGTTCGCGCTGGTGGCGGACACCGGGTGGGCGTACCGGATGCTGGTGGTCGGCAACGTCGTCACCTATCTGGTGTCGGCGGCGCTCATCATGCGACTGCCGGCGTATCCGCCGGCCCGGCGGCCGGTCCGCCCGCGACCCGGCCGTGCGCTGCGCGACGGGCCGTTCCTCGCGGTCGCCGGGGCCTCGGCGGTGCTCTCCCTGCACTGGGTGGCGTTGACGCTGGTGCTGCCGCTGTGGGTGGTGACCCGTACCGACGCGCCGCCGGTGACGGTCGCCGCCGTGCTGCTGGTCAACACGGTGCTCACCGTGCTGCTCGCGGTACGGCTGAGTGGGAGCGCGCGGCACGCGCTGCCGGCGGCCGGGACGATGCGTCGGGCCGGGCTGGTGCTCGCGGCCGGGATGCTGCTCTGGGCCGTGACCGGTGCCGCACCCACCGCCCTGGCGACCATCCTGCTGCTCGGCGCAACCGTGATCTACACCGTCGGCGACCTGTGGCACGGCACGGCCGGGGCGGCACTGGCCTACGACCTTGCCGCCCCGGATGCCCTCGGCGCCTACCAGGGTGTCGACGCGCTGCTGACCGGGCTGGCCCGCGCGGCGGGGCCGGCGTTACTGACCTGGCTGGTCCTCGACGGCGGCCCGATCGGTTGGCTGGCCCTGGCCGGGCTGCTCGCCGGCACCGGCCTGGCCGTGCCGGCGCTCACCCGACGAGCCCTGGCGAACCGCGCCGAACGCAGCCCGGCCAGCGGTCAGCCGATCTCCTCGTCGACGTAGCACCACCGCCAGTCCTCGCCCGGCTGCGCCGAGCGGATCACCGGGTGCCCGGTGGACGCGAAGTGCTTGCTCGCGTGCTGGTTCGGCGACGAGTCGCAGCAGCCGACCTGCCCGCAGCTCAGGCAGGTACGCAGGTGCACCCAGTAGGTGTCGCCGATGGCGACGCAGTCCGCGCACTCGTCGGGGGTGCGCGGCTCGGCGACACCGGCCTCGATCAGATGCTGACAGCTCACTTCTCGACCTCCTGCCGCAGCAACGACTCCTCCAGGTCCAGGTCACGATAGGCCTGCACCAGCACCTCCTCAGGGATCCGACCGGAGTCCCGGGCAGCCCGGAACACATCCCGCTCGGCGTCGATCATTTCTTGTCGCAGCCGACCGTACGCCTGCGACGGGGTTTCCCGCTCGGTGCCTCCGAGCCGTTCCCACGCCATGTTGGTGCGGTCCTCCAGTGCGCGGCGCAGCCGGTCCACCACCGCCTCCGGGGCGCTGTCCGCCAGCTCGTCGAGACGCTCCTGAGCTGCCCGGCTGGCCTGCTGCTGCACGCCGGCCGCGGACAGGGCGTCCTGCACCGGGTCGTCCTGCGGCAGCGTCAACCGGCGCGCGACGAGCGGCAGCGTGGCGCCCTGACCGACCAACGTGAAAACGATCACCGCGAAGGCCAGCCAGATGAACAGCGCCCGGGGGTACGGCTTGTCGTCGGCCAGGGTCAGTGGCAGGGCGAGCGCGGCGGCCAGGGTCACCACGCCGCGCATTCCGGCCCAGCCGATGATGATCGGGAACTTCGGTGAGGGCCGGGCGTCACGGCGACGGACCCGGGGCACCAACCGGGCCAGGTAGGTGGCCGGGAAGAGCCAGATGAACCGGGTCAGGAAGACGGTGGCGAGCACCGCGAAGGTGATCAGGACGAGCGAGCCGAACGGTTCGTCGAGGTCGCGCAGCACCTCCCGCAACTGGAGCCCGACCAGCAGGAAGACCAGGCCCTCCAGCACGAACCGGACCAGCCGCCAGAACGCGCCGACCTGCAACCGGGACGCCGCCGACAGCAACTGGGGCAGCTTGTGGCCGAGCACCAGACCGGTGACGACCACCGCCACCACACCGGAGGCGTGCACGTGCTCGGCGGTGAACACCACCGCGAACGGGATGATCAGCGACAGGGCGTTGTCCAGCAGAGGGTCGCTGATCCGCCGGTGCACGAAGCCGAAGACCAACGCGCCGAGCGCACCGATCAGGATGCCGCCGCCGGTGGCCCGCAGCACCTCGACGGCGACCTCGGCGGTGCCGACCGCCGAGCCGATGGTGGCCAGCGTCGCGACCCGCAGCAGCACCAGCGCGGTCGCGTCGTTGATCAGGCTCTCGCCCTCCAGGATCGTGACGACCCGGCGGGGCAGTCCGACCCGCCGGGCGACCGCCGTGGCGGCCACCGCGTCCGGCGGGGCGACCACCGCGCCGAGGGCGAGGCAGATCGCGAACGGCAGCTGCGGCAGCAGCAGGTGCAGCACGAACCCGACCACGAACGCGGTGAACAGCACCAGACCGACGGCGAGCAGCAGGATCGGCCGGATGTTGTTCTTGAACGCCGGCACCGAGGTTTCCAGCGCGGCGACGTAGAGCAGCGGCGGCAAGATGCCGACGAGCACCAACTCGGGGTCGAGTTCCACCTGCGGGAAGCCCGGTACGTAGGACAGCGCCAGGCCGAGGACGACCAGCACGATCGGCGCGAGCAGGCCGAGCCGGCGGGCCAACGCGGCGCCCAGGGTGGCGATCGCCAGGAACACGACGACCGGAAACAGGCTTTCCATGGGGTACGAGCCTAGGGGTACGCCGATCCGGCCTCGATCAGCCGCCCGGGCGCAACTTCGGCAGCACCTCGGCGCCGAACGCGTCGAGGAACCCGCGCTGCTCCTGCCCGACGTGGTGCAGGGCGATCTGGTCGAAGCCGAGCTGCACGTACTCCTCCAGCCAACCGACGTGCCGCCCCAGGTCGGCCGACACGTTCACCACCTCGGCGACCCGCTGGGCCGGCACGTCGGCGGACACCACGTCGAAGTGCTCGACGGTCTCCAGGTCCCAGCAGACCGGCGGGGCGAAGACGTTGCTGCGCCACTGGTCGGATGCGATCGCCTCGGCCTGCGCCTGCTCCGGTGCCCACGAGACGTGCACCTGCAGGTGCAGGGGGCCGCGCCCACCGGCGTCCCGGTACGCGTCGATCATCTCGCGCAGGTGCGCCACCGGGGCGTTGACGGTGATCAGGCCGTCCGCCCACTCGGCGCACCAGCGGGCGGTGGCCACGCTGACGGCGGCGCCGACGAGCGCGGGCGGCTGCTCGGGGCGGGTCCACAGCCGGGCCCGGTCCACCCGGACGAGGCCGTCGTGGCTGACCTCCTCGCCGGCGAGCAGCGCCCGGATCACGTCCACGCACTCGCGCAGACGGGCGGCGCGGACGTCCTTGCGCGGCCAGGGGTCGCCGGTGATGTGCTCGTTGCTGGCCTCGCCGGTGCCCAGCGCGGCCCAGAACCGGCCCGGGTACATGGCCCCGAGGGTGCCGATCGCCTGGGCGATGATCGCCGGGTGGTAGCGCTGGCCGGGCGCGTTGACCACACCGAAGGGCATGCCGGTGGCCTGCAGGGCGGCACCCAGCCAGGACCAGGCGAAGCCGGATTCGCCCTGCCGGGCGCTCCACGGTGAGAAGTGGTCGGAGCACATGGCGGCGTCGAAGCCGGCCCGCTCGGCGTGCCGCACCGCCTCCAGGAGGGCGCGCGGACCGATCTGCTCATGTGAGGCGTGGAACCCGAACTGCGTCATGGGCGCACTTCCTACCCGCGATGGCACGGGCTGATGCCTGCCGCGACCTACTCGGCGTGCGCGCCGGCACCGGCGGAGGCCGCGCCCTCACCCACCCAGACCGTCTTGGTGTTGCAGAACTCCCGCATGCCCAGCGCGGACAACTCCCGCCCGTAGCCGGAGTTCTTCACACCGCCGAACGGCAGCTCCGGAAAGGACGTGGTCATCCCGTTGATGAAGACGTTGCCGGCGACCAGGTCGGTGGCGAAGCGCTCCTGCTCGGCCGGGTCCCGCGTCCAGGCGTTCGAGCCGAGCCCGAAGCTGGTGCCGTTGGCGACCTCGATCGCCTCCTCGTACGAGGACACCCGGAACAGGCCGGCGACCGGCCCGAAGACCTCCTCGGCCCACATCCGCATCTGCGGGGTGAGGTCGGTGACCACGGTCGGCGGGTAGAACCAGCCGTCACCGCTGGGCGGCTCGCCGCCGCAGAGCACCCTCGCGCCGTTGTCCACCGCGTCGCGGACCTGGGCGTGCACCTCGTCGCGGCCCCGCTCACTGGCCAGCGGCCCCACGTCGGTGTCCGGGTCCATCGGGTCGCCGACGCGCAGCGCCGCCATGTTCGCGGCGAACTTCTCGGCGAACGCGTCGAAGACGTCGGTGTGCACGATGAAGCGCTTGGCGGCGATGCAGGACTGGCCGTTGTTCTGGCAGCGGGCCGTGGTGGCCACCTCGGCGGCCCGGTCCAGGTCGGCCGACGGCATCACCACGAACGGGTCGCTGCCGCCGAGTTCGAGGACGGTCTTCTTCAGCTCCCGCCCGGCGATCTGGGCGATCGACCGGCCGGCGGGTTCGCTGCCGGTGAGCGTGGCGGCGCGTACCCGGGGGTCGCCGAGGATCTCCTCGACGGCCTCCGAGCCGACCAGCACGGTGGTGAAGGCCCCCTCGGGGAAGCCGGCGCGGCGGAACACGTCCTCCAGCAGCAGCGCGGTCTGCGGCACGTTCGAGGCGTGCTTGAGCAGGCCGGTGTTGCCGGCCATGAGCGCCGGCGCGGCGAAGCGCATCACCTGCCAGAGCGGGAAGTTCCACGGCATCACCGCGAGCACCACGCCGATCGGCTGGTAGCGGATGAACGCGCGGGTCGCCTTGACGGCGGCGGCGTCGGCCGGCTCGTCGGCGAGGAACTCCGGGGCCTTGTCGGCGTAGAAGCGGGCGCCGGTGGCGCACTTGGTCACCTCGGCCTGCGCGGCGACGTACGTCTTGCCCATCTCCGTGGTCATGATCCGGGCGATCTCGTCGCGCTCGGCGTCGAGCAGGTCGGCGGCGGCGTTCATCCACCGGGCGCGCTGGTCGACGGTGGTCGCGCGGAGCTGCTGGTACGCCAGGTCGGTGCGTCCGATGGCGGCGTCGAGTTGCTCGCTGGACATCGCCTCGTAGGTCTTGAGCACCTGACCGGTGGCGGGGTTGGTGGTGGCGATGTGGGGCATCTCGTCCTCCTGTCACTCGAACAGCGAGTGTCGTACGCCCGGCTCCTCGCGGCGGCGGGCGGCGCGGCGGCGTTGGATCACGACCAGGTCGACCACGGCGACCACCGCCAGGATCGCGCAGACCACGCCGAGCCAGGCGATGCCGGCCCAGAACGCCAGCACCGCGAAGATCACCATGATCACCAGGCCGAAGGTGGCGAGGGTGAGCCGGAGGTTCAGCGCGCTGTTCGCGTGGCCGACCGTGCCGCGGGCACGCCGGGGCTGCGATCTCGTCATGCCTCCCGATCTACCCCCGATCGGGGGTGTTAACCGGTGCGGCGCGCTCGCGCCCGCCTCGGCCGGTCGGTGTGCTCGGTTACATTGGTTCGCCCCGCGGGGCCGCAGACCGCAGGATGGACGCATGTCCATGACCCAGACCGTGCCGGTGACCGTCGCCATCGCCCGGCGTGCCGATCCGGCCCGGGCCAGCGAGATGGTGGCCTGGATGCGGGCCGGCACCGCGCTGGCCGAGGCGTTTCCCGGGTTCCTCGGCGCGGGATGGGTGCAGAGCGCCCCGGACTCACCGGAGTGGCACATGCTCTACCGTTTCGCCGACGCCGAGACGCTGCACCGGTGGGAGGAGTCGCCCCAGCGGCACTGGTGGCTCAGTTCGGCGCAGGGCATCGTCGAGCACACCCGCGTCGAGCGGCGTACCGGAATCGAGGGGTGGTTCGACCCGCCGCTGGAGCACTGGGTGGATCCGGTCGAGCCGATCCCGCCGACGTCGCCGCCGCGCTGGAAGCAGGCGGTGACCATCTGGCTGGCGTTCTTCCCGCTGAGCCTGACCGCCACCCTGCTGACCAGCCAATTTCTCGACGCCGTGCCGCTGACCGCCCGGGTGCTGCTGATGACGCTCTGCCTGACCCCGTTGATGACCTACCTGGTGCTGCCCAGGATCACGCGGGCGCTGCACTGGTGGCTGCACGGCCAGACGGCCCCCTGGCGGCGCGTATAGCACTGCGGGTGGCAGCGGCGGCACGCTCTGCCGCATACCCGACAGCAACTTCCCGCCAAACCACGTCCTACGCATAGAGTTACCGCGCTGTCGCTCTGTGCTGCGGAACGGGGGACGTCATGCCTCGACGGTGGGTCGCCGCACTGGCCTGTCTCGCGGCTCTGGTCGCCCTCGCCTGCGAGGGCGGCGGCTCGGCGGCACCGCGTCCGACCAGGAGCGCGCCGCAGTCCGGCGGGCCGGGCGGCATCGCGGCGCTGGGAGACTCGATCAGCACCGGCTTCGCCTCCTGCCTGGTGCTCACGTCCTGCGAGCGCAACTCCTGGTCGACCGGCGACGGCCTGCGGGTGCGCAGCCACTACCGCCGGCTGCTCGACCAGGACCCGGCGATCCGCGACCGGGCGTACAACCATGCCCGTCCCGGCGCCCGCGCGGACGCCCTGGAGGGACAGGCGAAGGCAGCGGTACGCGACCACGCCGACTACGTCACCGTGCTGATCGGCGCCAACGACGTCTGCCGGGGCGGGGTGGACGCGATGACGCCGGTGGCCGAGTTCCGGGCCGACGTCGACCGCGGCCTGCGGGCACTGCGCACCGGCCGGCCGAAGGCCCGGGTGCTGGTGGTGAGCATTCCCGACCTGTACCGGCTCTGGGAGGTCGGGCACGGCGACGCGCGGGCGGCACGCGCCTGGCGGCGCGGCGTCTGCCCGGCCCTGCTGGCCAACGCGACGTCGACCGCGCCCGCCGACCGGAGCCGTCGGGTCGCCGTCCGGGACCGGATCGACGCCTACAACGCCGAGTTGGTGGCGGCGTGCCGGGCGTACGGATCACGGTGCCGGCACGACGGCGGCGCGGTGCACCGGGTGCGGTTCACCCTCGACATGCTGAACCCACTGGACTGGTTCCACCCCAACGTCAACGGGCAGGGCCGGCTCGCCGAGGTGACCTGGCGCTCCTCCGGCCTGGCCGACTGACGCCCGCCTCAGGGGCGGCGCGGGGCGGGGAGGGCGGTGCCCCGCGAGCGGTACAGCGCCCGGGACCGTTCGGCGAGATCCTTGGTGGCCGACGAGTTGGCCCAGGTGCCCAGCACGATCGCGGCACCGGGCACGATCTTGGCGACCATCCGCTTCGCCGCCCGTACGCCGGCCATCCGGGCCAGCCGGACGCTGAGCTGCAACATGACCCGGCCGAGCGGGCGGTGCCCACCCAGGCCGAAGAGCGCGTCGGCGCGTTCCCGGCCGGCGGCGACGCCGAGGGCCAGCCGGGCGCTCTCGGCGACCTTGTGCACCCGCTGGAGCACCAGCAGGTCGGTGGCCCGGTCGGTGTGCAGGGGGTCGACGTCGTACGCGGCGGCGATGTGCAGCACCATCCGCGCCTGGGTCCAGGCCAGCACGCCCACGTCGAGGACGGCGCCGGGCAGGCCGGCCGCGCCGGAGACCGCGCCGGACAGCCGGGCCAGGTTGACGAACTTGCGGGTCGCCTGGTCGGCCAGGACGTCGGCGGAGACGCCGGGCTGCTCGGCCCGGGCGCGCCCGACCCACTGCGCGGCCTCGGGGCCGAGCCGGCGCACCGCCTCCAGGGCGAGGTGCTCCGGCGCGTACTGCGGGTCGTCGCGCATCCGGTCCCACAGGCGGGCCGGCGGACCTTCGACGGCGTCCGCCGGCCCGACCGGCAGGCTGGCGGACGGCTGGGGGGTGGACGCGGCGGGTTGGCCGCCGACGGGCGGGGTGTCGGTCACCGGGGCTCCCCAGGGGTGGGTACGGCGGGCAGGACGGCCGATGGAGTGCTCAGCGGCGGCGGTTGGACAGCCGCGACGCCAACCCCTTCAGCTTCTGCTGGTTGGCGGGCTTGGCCATCTCGCGTCGACCGCGGTCGACCAACTGCTGCCCCTTGGGTGATCTGAGAAAAGCGCTGATCCGCTGCATCAGTGACATAACGTCCTCCTGTCGGTGTTCCCTTGGTCATGTGTACCCCGAACCCGCAACACATGTACCCGGGACGCGACAGGCTCAACCCTGACCGTCCATAGTGGCCGGTAGGTTACCGCCCGCTGGGCAGGATGGCGTCGACGACCCGGGTGGCCCGCCCCTCGTGCTGCTGGTAGTGCTCGGGGTACGCGGAGACCTGCACCGCCTGGGCCGCGTCGGTGAGGCGCATCTGCTGCCAGCCGGGCACCTGCTCGAGCGCGGTGAGGAACTGCCGGGTGGCGAACTCCGGGTCCATCAGGCGACCCACCGGGCCCCAGCCGCTGCTGGAACGCTGCTGGAACAGCCCGACCGAGTCGTGGTCCCAGCCGACGCCCTGGTGCGGGAAGTCCTGCGACTCGGGCAGCACGCCACTGGCCACGTTGTACAGGTTGCTCTCCTGCATCGCGGTGGCCACCGCGATCACCAGGCCACGGCGGGGGACGCCCATGGCCCGGCCGGTGCGGACGATCGCCTCGGCGTTCTCCATCTGGTCCTCGTCCAGTCCGGCGACAGGGGCCGGGTCGGTCGGCCGGGCCGGGGCGACCTTGCGGGCCCGCGGGGTGGTGTCCGGGTCGGCGGTGGTCGCGACGGCGGACGGGGTGGTGGTCGGGACGGCGGCCCGATCGAGATCACGCGACGCGCGCTGCTGCTCGGCGCGCTCCGCCAGCTCGGCGCTGCTGGCGAGTGGGGCACCCCGGGTCGCCGCGTCGGAGGTGTCGTCACGGACCTGCGCGACCGCGGCCAGGCCGAGGCAGCACACCACGCCGGCGGCGAGGGCCAGCTGCGCCCGGCGTCGACCGGTCAGGTCCCGGGCGTACGCCCGGAGCCGACTCGCGGCGGTTGTCCGTTCGGTTGAGGTGCCATCCTCCGTATCGGTAGTGGGGCTGCTCGGGGCGTACGGGTCATCGAGGGTGCCGTCGTCACGCATCAACCGAGGCTAGGCAGGTGGATACGCCGATCACGCACGGTGATCACGTGGCGCTGGCCACAGATCGGGGGCGTCCTGGTGGACGACCCGGACGGCTCGACCCGCCCGGGGAACGTACCTCGCGTACCGGATGAAGCAGGCGGCGCACGCAGGCCGGCACGGCGGGCGACAGGCCGGGACATCGAACCCCGCGCACCGACATGATCGACAAACTCGGCCTTTGGGCCGAACCACCCCTCCACCGTTCGGGGGCACGGACCCACCTGGCAGCGGAATCGGGTGATTAGTCCGGTCGTGCCCAACCGGCGGGCGACGGATCGCCCGACGCAGGAATGCACCAGGATGGCGGGTACGTTGCCCGAACCGGGTGCCGTCCGTCGCGTCGGCGTCCGAGTAGGCACATTCCAGGGAGGTCCGCACCGGTGCTCGACCCACACGAGCTCTACCAGCTCACCGACGATCTGCCCGACCTCGGGCAACCGGTCCTGATCCAGGCCCTCACCGGGTTCGTGGACGCCGGCAACGCGAGCCGGCTGGCCCGCGAGCAGCTGCTCACCTCGTTGGAGGGCCGGCCGATCGCCACCTTCGACGTGGACCAACTCTTCGACTACCGCTCCCGCCGACCGGTGATGACCTTCGTCGAGGACCACTGGGAGAGCTTCGACGCCCCCAAGCTGGAGCTGCACCTGCTGCACGACGACGACGAGACCCCCTTCCTGCTGCTCACCGGCCCCGAGCCGGATTTGCAGTGGGAACGGTTCACCGCCGCCGTCGCCGGCCTCGCCGCCCGGCTGGACGTCCGGCTCACCGTCGGGCTCAACTCGATCCCGATGGCGGTGCCGCACACCCGGCCCACCGGCGTGACCGCCCACGCGACCCGGCCCGAGCTGATCGCCGGGTACGAGCCCTGGCTGCAACGCGTCCAGGTGCCCGGCAGCGTCGGTCACCTGCTGGAGTTCCGCCTCGGCGAGCAGGGCCGCGACGCGCTCGGCTTCGCCGCCCACGTGCCGCACTACGTGGCGCAGACCGAATACCCGGCCGCCGCCGAGGTGCTGCTCACCTCCGTGTCGCGCAGCACCGGCCTGCTGCTGCCCGGCGACGGGCTGCGCTCCGCCGCCGAGGTCGTCCGGGTGGAGATCGACCGGCAGGTCGCCCAGACCGAGGACGCCGCCGCGCTGGTCCAGGCCCTGGAGGAGCAGTACGACGCGTTCGCTCGGGGTCGCGGCGAGAAGAACCTGCTCGCCCCCGACGCCGGCCCCCTGCCCACCGCCGACGAACTCGGCGCGGAGCTGGAACGGTTCCTGGCCGAACAGACCCGTCCCGGCGACACCCCGGGCAGCTGACCCGGCGACGGGACGGCGGATACGGCAGGGTGGAGGCATGCGCCTGGCGACCTGGAACGTGAACTCGGTGAAGGCCCGGCTGCCCCGGCTGCTGGAGTGGCTGGCCGGCACCGGCCCGGACGTCGTCTGCCTCCAGGAGACCAAGTGCCCGGACGGCGCCTTCCCGGTCGCCGAGGTGGGCGAGCTGGGCTACACGGTGGCCAGCCACAGCGACGGCCGGTGGAACGGCGTCGCCATCCTGTCCCGGGTCGGTCTCGACGACGTCCGGGTCGGGTTCGCCGGCGAGCCCGGCTTCCCCGAGCCGGAGGCCCGGGCCATCTCCGCCACCTGCGACGGGGTGCGGGTCTGGTCGGTGTACGTGCCCAACGGGCGGACACCCGACGACCCGCACTACGCGTACAAGCTGGCCTGGTTCGCGGCCCTGCGCGACGCGTTGGACGCGGAACTGGCCGGTGGGCTGCCGCTGGTCGTCAGCGGCGACTTCAACGTCGCCCCGACCGACGCCGACGTCTGGGATCCGGCCGTCTTCACCCACTCCACCCACGTCACCCCGGCCGAGCGGGCGGCCCTCGCGGCACTGCGCGACCTCGGCCTCGACGACGTGGTGCCGACCCCGATGAAGGGGCCGCACCCGTTCACCTACTGGGACTACCGGGCCGGCATGTTCCACCAGAACAAGGGCATGCGGATCGACCTCGTGTACGCCTCCGCGCCGTTCGCCCGGGCGGTGCGCTCCGCGTACGTGGACCGGGAGGCCCGCAAGGGCAAGGGCCCCTCCGACCACGCCCCGATCGTGGTGGACGCGGACCTCGTCCCGGCGGTCGAGGCGTTCTGACCCGGCCCGCGCTGGCTAGGGTGGGCAGATGGCAGTCGTGAAGATCAACGCAATCGACGTTCCGCCGGGCGCCGGCGCCGAGCTGGAGAAGCGGTTCGCCGCGCGGGCCGGCACGGTGGAGAACTCCCCCGGCTTCCTCGGCTTCGAGCTGCTCCGGCCGGTGGCCGGCGAGACCCGCTACTTCGTCTACACGAAGTGGGAGAGCGAGGAGGCGTACCAGGCGTGGGCCGCCGGCCCGTCGCGCGCCGCGCACGCCGCCGCACCCGGCGACACGCCCCGCCCGCCGGTCTCCAGCGGCGCCAGCCTGCTGGAGTTCGAGGTGGCTCTGACCGTCCCCCAGCCCTAACCACCTCCCCCGCCGGCCGCTGAGACAGGGACGAGGCCCTGCCTCGACCCGAGAGTGCGCGGGCCTCGTGCTCGAACCTGGATCTGGTCCCCTCCGCGCAGCGCGAGGCCACTACATCCATGTTCGAGCACGACCAGGACCTCGGACGCCCGAGGACGCCGCACCACGGCCGAACCGCACCGGGCCGGACGTGTGCGTTGATAGCGTCGAAGCGGCCCGGGCGGTAGCCGGCCACCAGTCGCCCGACCGGCCACTCCGGGCCGCTCGCTCAGGGCGCATCCCAGGGTGCGGGGGTATTGCGGGGATGTTCGACGGATTCCAGGAATTCGACATCGACACGTCCGGCGCCCGGATCCACGGACGGCGCGGCGGCGACGGGCCACCCGTCCTGCTCCTGCACGGCATCCCCGAGACCCACCTCATGTGGCATCGGGTGGCACCGCGGCTCGCCGAGCACTTCACCGTCGTCGCCACCGACCTGCGGGGCTGGGGCGACAGCGGCACACCGCCGAGCACCGCGGACCATGAGCCGTACGGCATGCGGGCCATCGCCCGCGACCAGGTCGAGGTGATGCGGCGCCTGGGCCATGACCGGTTCCACCTCGTCGGCCACGATCGCGGCGCCCGCTGCGCCTACCGTCTGGCGTTGGACGAACCCGACGTCGTGACCCGGCTGGCCGTCCTGGACGTCGTCCCCATCGGTGACGTCTACAACCGCGCCGACAAGGCGTTCAGCCTCTCCTACTGGGTCTGGTCCTTCCTGGCGGCGCCGGCACCGGTGCCGGAACGGTTCATCGACGCGGCGCCCGCGGCGCTCGTCGACTTCATGCTCGACACCTGGCCCGAGGTGACGGACGCCTTCCCGCCCGAGGTGCGGGCCGCGTACGTCCGGCAGTTCAGCGACCCCGCCACGGTGCACGCGATCTGCGAGGAGTTTCGCGCGGCCGCGACGCTCGACCACCAGCAGGACGAGGCGGACCGGGGTAACCGGAGGATCGCCTGCCCGGTGCTGTTTCTCTGGAGCCAACGCGGTCAGGTCGCGAAGCTCTACGACGACCCGCTCGCGATCTGGCGGGAGTGGGCCGACGACGTACGCGGCGCACCCGTCCCGGTCGGGCATTTCATCCCGGAAGAGGCCCCCGACGAGACCACCCGGCAACTCCTGGGCTTCCTGACCTGACACTGCGCCGACCGACGCGCAGGCACCGACGGCTTGATCCACTCGGGATCGGCGAAACCGGGGTGTCCGGGTCGACCCGACACCCCGAGTTCAGTGATCCCGAGTCGATCAAAGCAGGACGGTGGCCGGGCCGGCTCAGGGCGTACGGGACGACTGGAGGCTGGCGAAGGCGATCACGTTGTCGGCGTAGCCGGTGCGGCCCCCGATGAACTGGCCGCCGCAGGTGATCAACCGCAGCCCGGGCGGCCCGTCGTGGCCGTAGATGCGTTCGGCGGGCAGCTGGTCCTTCGGGAAGTGCTCGACGGTGTCGACCCGGAACACCACCACCGACTTGTCCGCCCGGGCCACCTCGATCAGGTCGCCGGGCTTCAGCTTGCCCAGGTCGTAGAAGACCGACGGACCGGTCTTGGTGTCCACGTGCCCGACGATCACCGCCGGACCCGGCTCGCCGGGGGTGGGCCCCCGGTCGTACCAGCCGGTCTCGTTGTGCCGCTCCAACGGCGGTACGGCGATCGAGCCGTCCCGCGCCTGCCCGACGGGTGCCACCGGTGCGGCCACCTTGATCGTCGGGACCGTGAGGCGTACCGGTCGACTGGCCGACAACCCGACCGTCTCACTGCGGGCCGGCCGGTCACCGCCGGCCGGGGTCAGGTCGAACGGGCCGGCCGAGCGGCCCAGCCCCGCCCCGGTGGCGAAGACCCCCGCCAGCACCAGCACCACGGCCAACGGCACCGACCAGGGGCTACGGCCGGAGGGACGCCCGGACGGACGGCTGCGCCGGGGGGCGACGGCGGTCGGCGGTCGCGCGGCCACCGACGGGCGAGCGACCCCCGCCGGACGGTCGGCCACCGACCGGCGACCCGGATCCGGCGGGCCGTCGGAATCCGGCCAGCCGTCGTCCACGGGCAGGCGTACCCCATCGGGCGGTGGCGCGGGACGACCCTCAGCCGGCGGGCGTACCCCATCGGGCGGCGACCCGGGACGACCCGCAGCCAGCGGGCGGGAACCGGCCGGCGGCGGGGTGGGGTGAAAGATCTCCATGGCGGGCTCAGCGGCGGGCGGCGGCTCGGCGGGTTCGTGGCCGGCGTAGCGCCACCACGGCGAGGATCAGCCCGGTGATCGTCAACGCCGCGCCACCGGGGAGCAGCAGCTTGCCGGTCGTGCCGCCGGCGCCGCCGCCGAAGCCGGTGGCCGGGCCGCGACTCGGCTGCACCGGGACCTTCTTGACCACCTGGAGCATCGTCGAGGCGGTCTCGCCGTCGCGGCACTCCAGCTTGACCCGGTAGTTGCCGGGACGGGTGCGATCCCGCACCATCGGCGCGGCGGTGAGCAGGCCGTGCTGAGGCTGGACGCCGACCGCGCCGAAGGCGTCGGACACGACGGTGGCGCCGACCGAGTTGTCGCGGCAGCTGGCCCGGATCCCGACCAGGTAGCCGGGCTGGACCGTGCTGGGGCTCACCTCGACGAAGATGTCCACCGGAGGGTTGGGCTGCGGCGCGCCACTCGGCGAGCCGGGCTGCGGCGCGGCCGCCACCGGCACGGCGAGCGCGGGCGCGGGCGCGGGCGCGGGCAGCACAGCGGACGCGGGTGTGGCGGCCAGCAGGGGGCCGGCGAGGACGGTCAGCACCGACAGGGTCACGCCGCCGCGGGTCACTGTCACGATGCCCCCTCTCGACGCCGTGTGGGCGTGCCGGGCAGCGGACCGCCCGGCCTGCCGTACCAGTTGGATCCTCTCATTTCCGGTCGCACATCACATCCGATCCGCCGACGGCGTCGCGTACGCTCGGGTCGCTGTGACCGCCACCGACCATGACCCCGCCGTCCCGCCCGCGAGCCGGACGATCCGCACGTTCCACCCCCGAAGGGGCCGGATGAGCGGCCGGCAGACCGACGCGCTGGACCGGCTGTGGCCCCGCTACGGCCTGGACGTGTCGGACGAGCCCGTCGACCTGGCCGACCTGTTCGGTCGCCGAGCGCCCGTGGTGCTGGAGATCGGCTCGGGGATGGGCGACAGCACCGCCGTGATGGCCGCCGCTGACCCGGATCGAGATTATCTGGCGGTGGAGGTGCACACGCCGGGAATCGCGAACCTCCTCGACCTGGTGGACCGGGGCGGGCTGGGCAACGTCCGAGTGGCCCAGGGTGACGCGTTGGAGCTGGTCAGCGGCCTGCCCGAGGGCGTGCTGGACGCCGTACACGTCTATTTTCCCGACCCGTGGCCGAAGGCCCGCCACCACAAGCGGCGGATCATCCAGCCGTCGCACGTGGCGTTGTTGCGCTCCCGGCTGGCCCCCGGCGGCACGCTGCACTGCGCGACCGACTGGGCGGAGTACGCCGAGGCGATGCGGGAGACGCTGGACGCGGACCCGGAGCTGGTGGACGCGTACGGCGGCTTCGCGCCCCGTCCGGCGCACCGTCCGGTGACGAAGTTCGAACGGCGGGCGATCACCGCCGGCCGACCGGTGGCCGACCTGATCTACCGCCGCCGGTGACGAGCCGGCCCGGACGGGGGTCCGGCGGACGCCGGGTTGGCGTACCGGGGCATGATCCAGGCACCATGGACAGGCTATGACGCTCACCGCCGCGCTGCCGACAAGCGCCGACCCCGACACCCTCTTCGACGCGTTCGCCGGCTGGGCGAAGGAGCGCGGCCTCGACCTCTATCCCCATCAGGAGGAGGCGGTCATCGAGATCGTCTCCGGCGCCAACCTGATCATGAATACGCCCACCGGCTCGGGCAAGAGCCTGGTGGCGATCGCCGCGCACTTCGCGGCCCTCGCCGACAGCCGGACCACCTTCTACACCGCGCCGATCAAGGCACTGGTGTCGGAGAAGTTCTTCGCCCTGTGCGAGGTCTTCGGCGCCGAGAACGTCGGCATGCTGACCGGTGACGCCAGCGTCAACGCCGACGCCCCGATCATCTGCTGCACCGCGGAGATCCTGGCCAACCTGGCCCTGCGCGAGGGCGGCCGGGCCGACGTCGGCCAGGTGATCATGGATGAGTTCCACTTCTACGCCGAGCCCGACCGGGGCTGGGCCTGGCAGGTGCCGATCATCGAGCTGCCGCAGGCGCAGTTCATCCTGATGTCCGCCACCCTGGGGGACACCACCCGGTTCGTCGACGACCTCACCCGGCGCACCGGTCGGCCGACCGCCGTCGTGCGCTCGGCCGAGCGGCCCGTCCCGCTGATCTTCTCGTACGCGATGACACCGCTGCACGAGACCCTCGAGGAGCTGCTGGAGACCAAGCAGGCCCCGGTGTACGTCGTGCACTTCACCCAGGCCGCCGCACTGGAACGCGCCCAGGCGCTGATGAGCGTCAACGTGTGCTCCCGCGCCGAGAAGGACATGATCGCCGAGGCGATCGGTGGGTTCCGGTTCACGTCCGGCTTCGGCAAGACGCTGTCCCGGCTGGTCCGGCACGGCATCGGTGTGCACCACGCCGGCATGCTGCCCAAGTACCGCCGACTGGTCGAGACCCTGGCCCAGGCCGGCCTACTCAAGGTCATCTGCGGCACCGACACCCTGGGCGTCGGCATCAACGTGCCGATCCGCACCGTGCTGTTCACCGGCCTGTCCAAGTACGACGGGGTCCGTACCCGCCTGCTCAAGAACCGGGAGTTCCACCAGATCGCCGGGCGCGCCGGTCGGGCCGGCTACGACACCATCGGTCGGGTCGTGGTGCAGGCCCCCGAGCACGTCATCGACAACGAGAAGGCCCTCGCCAAGGCCGGCGACGACCCGAAGAAGCGGCGCAAGGTGGTGCGCAAGAAGCCGCCGGAGGGGTCGATCGGCTGGGGCCAACCCACCTTCGACCGGCTCGTCGACGCCGAGCCGGAGCCG
The DNA here is from genome assembly GCF_040654415.1 of Micromonospora sp. NPDC050695. Taxonomy (NCBI): domain Bacteria; kingdom Bacillati; phylum Actinomycetota; class Actinomycetes; order Micromonosporales; family Micromonosporaceae; genus Micromonospora; species Micromonospora sp. NPDC050695. The sequence continues at coordinate 56,298 of NZ_JBFAHZ010000017.1, read as the reverse complement.
CTGACCTCCAGCTTCCAGGTCAGCCACTCGATGCTGCTCAACGTCATCGGCCGGCCCGGCGACGCGTTCACCGCGATGCGCCACCTGCTCACCGACAACCACGAGGAGCCCGCCGCGCAACGCCGGCACATCCGCCGGGCCATCGCCATCTACCGCGCGCTGCGCGCCGGCGGGGTCGTCGAGGAGCTGCCCGAGCCGGACGAGACCGGTCGACGGATCCGGCTCACCGTCGACCTCCAGCTCGACTTCGCCCTCAACCAGCCACTCTCCCCCCTCGCCCTGGCCACCATCGAGCTGCTCGACGCCGAGTCCCCGTCGTACGCCCTCGACGTGCTGAGCGTCATCGAGTCGATCCTCGACGACCCCCGGCAGATCCTGTCCGCGCAGCAGTTCAAGGCCCGCGGCGAGGCGGTCGCCGCGATGAAGGCCGAGGGCATCGAGTACGAGGCCCGCCTCGAACTGCTCGACGAGGTGACCCACCCGAAGCCCCTGGCCGAGCTGCTGGAGGCCGCGTACGAGATGTACCGGCAGGGGCACCCCTGGGTCGCCGACCACCAGCTCTCCCCCAAGGCCGTCGTCCGCGACATGTACGAGCGGGCCATGACCTTCACCGAGTACGTGCAGTTCTACGGGCTCACCCGCTCCGAGGGCCTCGTCCTGCGCTACCTGGCCGACGCGTACAAGACGCTGCGCCAGACCGTGCCCGAGGACGCCAAGACCGAGGAGCTGATCGACCTCATCGAATGGCTGGGCGAGCTGGTCCGCCAGGTCGACTCCAGCCTCATCGACGAGTGGGAGCGGCTGCGCAACCCGTCCGACGTGGCCGAGGTGGCCCAGGCGCACGCCGCCCTGACCGACCGGCCGCCGGCGGTCACCCGCAACGCGCGGGCGTTCCGGGTGCTGGTGCGCAACGCCCTGTTCCGCCGGGTCGAGCTGGCGGCGCTGCGCCGCTGGGACCTGCTCGCCGAGCTGGACGCCGCCGACGGCTGGGACTACGACGCGTGGGCCGACGCCCTGGCACCCTACTTCGAGGAGTACGACTCGATCGGCGTCGGCCCGGACGCGCGCGGCCCGGCGCTGCTGATGATCGAGCAGGGTCGGGCGAGGTGGACCGTCCGGCAGAGCTTCGACGACCCCGACGGCGACCACGACTGGGGCATCAGCGCCGAGATCGACCTGGTCGCCTCGGACGAGATCGGCGCGGCGGTCGTCCGGATCACGGACGTCGGCCAGCTCTGACAGTCCTACCCGACAGGGGGTCGTCCGCAGTGCGGGCGGCCCCCTTTGTCGCGTCTTCCGCACCCCCGTTTTCGCTGGGCGATGTCAGAGGTGTCGATTAGAATGTATGTACTAATCGAGTTCCTGACCTGCAGGATTACGACTAGGGAGGACGCCCGTGACCGCTCCCGCCTCCACCCCTCTCACCCCCTACGCCACGCTGCTCGGCTTCACCCGCTACGTCGACCGCACCGGCCCCACCAAGGCGACGTTCGTGGGTGGGCTGCGCAAGCAACGCGCCAGCCGTTCCGGCTTCAACCCGCACGGCCAGTTCGTCAAGGCGCTCAAGGCCGACATCGCCTTCCACACCGGCGGCACCCACCTGACCGGCGTCGTCGACGTGGTCAAGCCACGCTGGCGTCCGCTCTACCAGGCCCTCGTCCCCGGCGCCACGGCCTGGCTGCACTCCCTCGGCGACCCGGCCGCCCTCGACCTGGCCCAGACCCGCGACGCCCTGGCCATGCTGGGCGACCTGCCCGTCAAGATCAACCCCCACTTCGGGGTACGCCACGCCGACGGCCGCGCCGAGGCGGTCCGGCTGCACTTCGACGAGACCCCACCGAGCGAGGAGTCGGTGCTCGCCACCCTGCACCTGATGGCCCGCCACATGGACGCGGTGCTCCCGCGGGCCGAGCCGGTCCTGGTCGACGTCCGCCGTGGCCAGGCGCACCACATGCCCTCCGACGCCAAACCCGAGCAGATCGAACGCTGGCTCGCCGGCGAAGCCGCCGCCTTCCGCGCCATCTGGTCCACCGCCGCCTAGCCCGCACACTCCAGCAGGGGGTTCCGCCCCCACCCCCGTCCCGCCCCACCTCGCCGCGGCCCGGCGCTCCGGCAGGCCGCGTCCGGCAGGCCGCGTCCGTCGGGGCGCGCTCGGCAAGATCACGCTCGATCCAGGATGTAGTGGCCTCGGCAGCCCGGGAGGCCACTACATCCATGTTCGGGCGTGATCATGGGGATAACGGCCCGCAGCGTCGCCCGCGTGGTGGCGGCGGTTATCCACAGGGGCGGCGTGACGTGGGCGAATCGGTCAGCCTGGGCTCCATGTCGAAAGCTCCTCGTCGGCCGCCGCAGTTGCGCGGTCGGGTATTCCGTGGCTCGGTCGCCGTCTCGCGGGGCCTGCTGACCCGCAACGACCTGCGCAGCTCAGCCTGGCGGCCCCTCTTCCGTGACGTCTACGCCGACGCCAAGGTCAGCATCACCCACGTCGTCCGGTGCACCGCCGTCGGGCGATGGCTGATTCCACCCGAGGCGGCCATCGCCGGGCGCGCCGCCGCGGGCCTGTACGGGTGCGGGACCCCGACCGCGAGCGATCCGGTCGACGTCCTGATTCCGCGGGATGCCCGTATCGGGCCGGCCACCGGGCTCCGCGTCCACCATGGGGAGATCGACGCCGACGACATCCTGGCGCGGGCCGGCGTCAGGGTGACCAGCCCGACCCGTACCTGCTGGGACTTGGCCGGTTGGCTCGACGTGATCGAGGCGGTGGTGGTCATCGACGCCATCCTCGCCCGCCGCCTGACGACCGTGTCAGCCCTGCGCGAGTACGCACTGAACCGCGCCGGTCGACGCGGCTGGCGGTCGCTGCTGCGCGCAGTCGACCTGGCCGACGCCGGTGCCGAGTCCCCTCAGGAGTCCCGCACCCGCGTGCGATTGGTGCTCGCCGGCCTACCCCGGCCGGAGACGCAGTGGATCGTGGCCGAGCGGGGTCGGTTCGTGGCTCGGCTGGACCTGGCCTGGCCGCAGTTCAAGGTCGCGGTGGAGTACGACGGGCTCTGGCACGACGACCCCGAGCAGTTCCATCGGGACCGCCGACGGCTCAACCGGTTGCTCGGCGGCGACTGGATCGTGCTGCACGTGACCGGCAAGCGCCTCCGGGACGACTTCGACGGCTTCCTCGCAGAGGTCCGGGCCGCCCTGCGGGCGCGCTCCCGCTCCTCCTGGTGATCCGCGTTCCTGGTGATCCGCGTTGCTCCCCATGATCGCGCTCGAACATGGAAGTAGTGGCCTCCCTCCGACGAAGAGACCACTACATCCTGGATCGAGCGCGATCATGGAGTCGGGCGCGGGGTTCGCCGCGCGCCTGGCGCGGGGCGGTTAGGCGGCGGGGAGGTACTTTGCCAGGTCGTCGAGGATCTTGTTGGCGGCGCCGACGCCGATGCCGGTCATCCAGATCTCGTCGGAGACCGGGTACGCCTTGCCCGCCTTGACCGCGCCGAGGCCCTTCCAGAGCGTCCCACCGGCGACCTTGCTCTGCTCGGCGGCGGCCTTGTCGCCGTACGCGGTGACGAAGATGACGTCACCGTCGACCTCGTTGATCCGCTCGGGGCTGACCAGGTCGAAGCGCTTGTCCTCCTTGTTGGCCAGCCGCTGCCGCTCGGGGCGGCCGAGGCCGGTGTCGCCGACGACGATGCCGGAGAAGGAGTCCGGGCCGTACACCCGGATGTTGCCGGGAATGAAGCGCACGATGGACACCTTGCGGGCGGCGGCGTCGCCGAGGGTGGCGCCGAAGTCCTTGGCCCGCTTCTCGTACGCGGCGAGCAGGTCCTTGGCCTGCTGCTCGTGGCCGAGCGCCTTGCCGTCGAGGAGGAAGTTCTCCTTCCAGGTGACGCCCACCTTGTCGGTGAACACGGTCGGGGCGATGGCGGCCAGTTCGTCGTAGAACTTCTCCTGGCGGAACTTGCTGCCGAGGATGAGGTCCGGCTTCAGCGCGTTGATCGCCTCCAGGTCGGGCTCGGTGAGCACCCCGACCTCCTTGATGCCGGCGAGCTTGTCCACGCCGAAGTAGGTGGGCCAGCTCTTGGCCTCACCGGCGGTGGCGGCGCCGACGGGTGTGATGCCCAGCGAGAGCGCCGTGTCGATCTTGTCGGTGTCGAGCACGACGACGCGCTTGGGCTGCGCCGGGACCTTGGTGGTGCCCATGGCGTGGGTGATCTCCCGGGTGTCCCCGGCGGCGGAGCCGGCGACCGGGTCGCTCTCACCGCAGGCGGTGAGGCCGACGCCGAGGGCGACGGCCGCGGCGAGGGCGGCGACGAGACGACGCATCAGAGTCCTTTCGAGGGGTACGAGCCGGTGAGCGGGGTGGCCGCGTCGCCGGTGGTGGGTCGGGCGGCCGGTACGGACGCATCCGACAGATCGGTGCCACCCGCGCCAGCGGACGCGGTGCCGGACACGCCAGCAGGCGCGGCAGCGGCGCCAGAACCGCCGGCGGACGCCGCAGCGGCCACAGACGCGGCAGCCCCGGACGCGCCGGCAGACGCGGCAGCCCCCGACGCGCCGGCAGACGCGGCAGCCCCCGACGCGGCAGCAGACGCGGCAGCCCCGGACGCGGCGGCTCCGGGCGCAGCGGCTCCGGGCGCAGCGGCTCCGGGCGCAGCGGCTCCGGGCGCGCCGGCGGTGCCGATGGAATGGCCTCCGGTGTGGGCGGGCACCACCAGGGGCGCGCCGGTCACCGGGCAGGGGACGACGACGCAGGCGAGCCCGAAGACGTCGCGGACCAGGTCGGCGGTGAGGATCTCCCGGGGCGGTCCGGCGGCGACCACGGCGCCCGCGCGCATCGCGACCAGGTGGTCGGCGTAGCGGGCGGCCTGGTTCAGGTCGTGCAGCACGGCGACGACGGTGCGGCCGCGTTCGACGCGCAGCCGGTGCAGCAGGTCCAGCACCTCCACCTGGTGGGCGAGGTCGAGGAAGGTGGTCGGCTCGTCCAGCAGCAGGGCGTCGGTGTCCTGGGCGAGCGTCATGGCGATCCACACCCGCTGCCGCTGACCGCCGGAGAGGCTGTCCACCGGCCGGTCGGCCAGGTCGGCGACGTCGGCGAGGGTCATCGCCTCGTCCACCGCCGCGCCGTCCTCCGTCGACCACTGCTGCCACCACCGCTGGTAGGGCTGCCGGCCACGGCCGACCAGGTCGGCCACGGTGACGCCCTCGGGGACCAGGGGGCTCTGCGGCAGGACGCCGAGCCGGCGGGCCACCTCCCGGGTCGGCAGGTCGCGGATCGCGGTGCCGTCCAGCAGCACGGTGCCCCGGCGGGGGGTGAGCAGCCGGGCCATGGTGCGCAGCAGGGTGGACTTGCCGCACGCGTTCGGGCCGACGATCACGGTGAACGCGTCGGTCGGCAGGTCCAGGTCGAGGCCGTCGAGCACGGTCCGCTCGTCGTAGCCGGCGACCAGGTCGCGGGTGGAGAGCATCACACGACTCCTTCCAGGCGTCACGAGGACCGCCGCCGTCCGCGCAGCAGCAGGAAGATCAGGTACGTCCGCCGATCGCGGCGGTCAGCACGCCGGCCGGCAGTTGGGTGGGCGCGAACAGTCGGCGGCCGGCGAGGTCGGCCAGCACCAACAGCAGCGCGCCGAGCAGCGCCGCGCAGACCAGTGGTGGCCGTTCGGCCCGGACCAGCCGCCGGGCCACCTGGGGTGCGACCAGCGCCACGAAGTCGACGGCGCCGACCTGGGCGGTGACCATCGCGGCGACGAGGACGCTGGCGCCGGCGAGGCCGATGCGGCGGGCCACCGGGCGCAGCCCGACACCACGGGCGGTGTCGTCGTCGAGCGCGGTGCTGTTGAGCGCCCAGCCGGCCCAGGCCAGCACGGGTAGCAGCACCAGCAGGGTGCCGGCGATCCAGGCGGCTTCGGTCCAGCCCTTGCCGGCGAGGGTACCGATCAGCCAGATCTGCGCGCGCAGCCCGTCGATCGGGTCGGCGGTGAGCATGACCACCTCGGTGAGCGCCCGGAAGCCGAACGCGACCGCCACCCCGGCGAGCACGAACCGCTGCGCGGCCAGCCCGTGTCGGGCACCGAGGGCGAACAGCAGCACCGCCGCGAGCAGCCCGCCGACCAGCGCGGTGGGTGCCACCAGGACGGCGGTCATTCCGCTGGTCAACGCCACGGTCGCGGCGAGGCCGGCGCCCTGAGTGATGCCGATGACGTCCGGGCTGGCGAGCGGGTTGCGGGCGACGCTCTGGATCAGGGTGCCGGCGACGCCGAAGGCCGCACCGGCCACCGCCGCCAGCACGATCCGGGGCAGCCGAAGATCAAAGACCACGAGGTCGTACGGGGTGCCGGCACCGGAGAGGGCGCGGACCACGTCGGCCGGGGCGACGTACGGGGTGCCCAGGGAGAGGCTGAGCACGACGGCCAGGAGGAGCAGCACGGTCAGGGCGGCGGCGACCAGCACCGCGCGGCGGCGGATCAGCAGGCTGACCGGGCCGACGCGCAGCAGCGACCGCCCAGGTACCCCGGCACGGCCCGCACGGCCCGCACCGGGCAGGCCGACGGCCGACGAGCCGGCGCGGCCAGCCGAGCGGGGCACGCCAGCCGAGCCCGATGGGCGCCGGGTGGTGGTCACGCGGTCACCACCCGGGCGCGGCGGACCAGCACGGCGAGCAGCGGCGCGCCGATCAGGGCGGTGACGATCCCGGCCGGTATCTCGCCGGGCGGGGCGACGAGCCGGCCCACGACGTCGGCGCCGAGCAGCAGCGCCGGGCCGAGCAGGGCGGAGACGGCGAGCGTCCAGCGGTGGTCCGCGCCGACGAGGGCACGCGCCAGGTGCGGCACCGCCAGCCCGACGAAGGCGACCGGTCCGGCTGCCGCCACCGCGGCGCCGGTCAGCAGCACCGCGGCGAGGCCACCGCCGAGGCGGACCAGGCCGATGCGGTGGCCGAGACCGCGGGCCACGTCGTCGCCGAGGGCCAGCGCGTCCAGCCCTCGTGCCACCAGTGCGGCCAGCAGCAGCCCGACGAGCACGAACGGGAGCACCTGCGCGGTGACCGACAGGTCCCGCCCGGCGAGCCCGCCGACCACCCAGAACCGGTACTCCTCGAAGGTGCGGGCGTCGATGCTGAGCAGCGCGTACACCCCCGAGGCGAGGCTGGCGTCGAGGGCCGCGCCGACCAGCGCGAGGGTGACCGGGCTGGCGCCCTCGCGGGCCCGGGTGGCGATGGCGAAGACCAGCAGCCCGGCGATCAGTGCCCCGGCGATGCCGAACCAGACGTAGCCGGCGAGCGTGCCGATGCCGAACACGGAGATGGCGAGCACCACGCCGAACGACGCGCCGGCGCTGATGCCGAGAATGCGGGGCTCGGCGAGGGGGTTGCGGGTGAGGGCCTGGAACAGCACACCGGCCACCGCGAGCGCGAGCCCGACGGCGAGGCCGAGCGCGGTACGCGGCATCCGCAGCTCGCGGACGATCGTGCTCGCGTCGCCGCCGTCCGGCGCGACGAGGGCGTGCCACACCGCGTCGATGCCGAGTTGCCGGCTGCCGAGCGCGAAGCTCGCCAGCACGGCGAGCAGCAGCACCAGCGCGGCGGCGGCGGTGACGGCCACCCGGCGGCCGGTGCGGGTGCCGGGCCGGCTGCGGGCCGGGGTCGGCCGGGTGGCGAGGGTGGTCACGGGTCTCCTGCACGTTCGAGCTTAGGTTCGCCTAACCTAGCCGACCTGCGGAAAGTGACCTAACTGGCGTCGGTCGATGCCGTCGCGGGGGCCGGCGGCACGCCCGCCGAGCTGCCGTCCCCGGCCGCCGCAGCACCGCGCGGCAGCACGATCAGGGGCCGCATCATCTCGTTGTCCTCGTGCTCCAGGAGGTGGCAGTGCCAGGAGAATCGGCCCGGCAGGTCGAAGCGGGCCTTGATCCGGGTCACCTCCCACGGGTACGCGAGCACGGTGTCCATCCATCCCCGCTCCCCCGGTCGCGGCTCCGACCGGCCCGACCGCCCACGGCCCAACAGCTCGAACTGGGCCTGGTGCAGGTGCACGGGGTGGACGTTACGGGTGAAGTTGCGCACCTCCCACACCTCGGTCACGCCGACGACGGGCTGTTCGGTCGCCGGGTCGCTCCAGCGCATCGGCAGACCCCGGCCGCGCTCGTCGAGGGTGCCGAGCAGCATCACCATCGACCCGCCGGACATCCGCTCGTTGAGCGACAGCCGCCGGACCCGCTCCGCATCACTGAGCCGGGGGTGAGCCGGCAGTTGCAGGTGCTCCGGCGGCACGCTCGGGTCCGCGCCGACGGCCTCGTCGACCACGAACCGCAACACCTGCCCGGTGCTCCGGGGGTCGGACGGCGGAAAGTCCACCCCGGGCCGGCCGCCACGGTACGCCCACTCGGGCCCCTCGTTGACCAGGAACAGCTCGGTGCCGGCGGGTACGCCGGTGAAGTCGACGATCACGTCGGCCCGCTGGGCGGGGCCGAGGGTGACGCGGTCATGCGACACCGGCTCGGGCAGGAAACCGCTGTCGCTGCCGATCTGCCAGATCGGCAGCACCGGACGGGACGGCCGCGCGGTGGCGTGGGCGGCGACGCTGAGCATCAGGAAGCGGCTGTTGCAGCCGTTGAGCAACCGGAACCGGTAGCGCCGACGCTGGACCGTCAGGCTGGGCCAGGTACGGCCGTTGACCACCATGGTGGTGCCGGAGAACGCTGACACCCACGCCGACCCGTCGTGGTGACCCCCGGGGTAGACCAACTCGCCGTCGGCGCCGAAACTGCGGTCCTGGATCAGCAGCGGGATGTCGTGGTAGTCGGTGTCCGGCGGATCGTCGTGACCCGGCGGCGGGCCGGGCAGCACCCCGTCGGGCAGGTCGTCGCCGCCGAGCAGATAGAAGCCGGCCGGCCCGGCGTAGACGTTCTCCCGGGTGAGACCCAGCGTGTGGTCGTGGTACCAGAGGGTGCAGGGCCGCTGGTCGTTGGCGTACTCGAAGGTGGCCGAACCCGGCGCCCAGCGCGGGCCGGACCCCTCGGCGAAGCGGGACCGGAACTCGCCGTACGCGCTGCCGGTCACGGCGAAGTCGGCCGGCAGGTCGCGGGCCACCGGCAGGTACCACGCCTCGGCGTGCCCGTCGCTCTCCTGCGTGCTGTGTCCGCCATGCAGGTGGACCACCTGTGGCACCGGTCCCCGGTAGCCACGCCGGCTGCCGTCCGAGCGGCCGTGCCCGTCCCGGTTCTCTCTGCCACCGACCGGGTTGGCCCAGTGCAGGGTCGGGTCGATGGGCAGCAGGTGCGGCAGGTAGTCGCCCCGGTCGTCGACGAGTTCGTTGACCCAGGTCACCCTTACCGGGCGGTTCACCCGCGCGACGATGCTGGGTGCCGGGTAGCCGAAGCTGCCGGGGTGGGCGCTGGAGCCGTAACCCCACACCGTCGTACGCGGCCAGGACGGCGGCAGGATCTGCTGGCGGAACTGCCGCACCCCGACGGCGTACGTGTCCCGCTCCGGATCGTTCGCCACCCGCGGCATGGCCGGGGGGATGCGCAGCGGCGCGACGTACTTGGGGATGTCGGCGGCGCGCAGCATCGTGGGCGCGGCGAGCGCGCGGCCCGCGGCCGTCGAGCCTGCCGGGACCAGAACGGCTGCTCCCCCCGCGGCACCGGCCACGAGCACCTGTCGTCTGCTGACCATGCCGCACCTCCCACTCGCCATCCGACCTCGATTAGAGAATGAGTTTCGCGGACGGGAACAAGTGGGGTGAAAGGTGGATAACACCCGTAAGAGGGAAACCGAGCGCCATAGGGTGTTGGGCATGCGATTCGACCAGCACACGGTCGTCCTCCTGATCCGAGCGTCGGATCCGCCGGACCTGCCAGCGGAGGCGATCGACCGGCTACGCGACGCCCACCTGGCCCACCAGGCGGGTCTTGTGGAGCAGGGACTGGTTCTCGCGGCCGGACCGCTCCTGGCCGCCGACGACGACCGGATGCAGGGCATCGTCGTCTTCTCCATCGCCCCCGACGAGGTACGCGGGCTCTACGCCGACGACCCGGCCGTTCGCGCCGGCCTGCTCATCGCGCGGGTGGCGAGTTGGCTGGTGCCTGAGAGCAACGTGCGGTTCGAGAGCGTGCCGATCCCCGTGTCGATGGTCGAGGCGGCGGCGGGCGACTGACCCGGTCAGCCGGGCAGGTCCGCGAGCGGCAGTACCCGCAGGTCGTCCGGCTCGCCCACGATGACCCGCAGCGCGGGGAAGTAAGCCGTCAGCACTGGCCGACACCTGTCGCACGGGCCGACGACCGCCCGGCCCCGGTCGGTGACCGAGACGATGGTCTCCAGCTCGGTCACGCCCTGCGTGGCGGCGGTGCCGATCACGACCAACTCCGCGCAGGTGTCCCCGCTGTCGTGCCGGACGTCGACCCCGGAGAACACCCGCCCGTCGGCGGTACGGGCGGCCGACGCGCCGGTGTGGTGGCGACTGCGGCACCGTAGTTTGGCGACCGCCGTGGCGGCCTGCACCAGCGCCCGATCGGTGTCCCGCAGCTCCATCCCGGCCCCCAGCGCTCGACGTCGGCCGCAACTGTAGACCGCCGTCCGCGCGCCGAAGCACCCACGCGCGGTAACCCGGGGGCGGATCAACGGCGGGCTGCCTATCCTTGGGCACGACATGCAGAATCCAGCCGCCTCCGCCGCGACCGATCCGGTACGCGAGCTGCACCGCCGTCTCTCCCCTCTGATGTTCCGCGACCAGCGCCGGCTCCAGCGGCGCCTGGACGGTGCCCGCAAGCTGCGTGACCCGCAGCGCCGGGAGGCGGCGCTCACCGAGATCACCGCCGAACTGACCCGTGCCGAGCAGCGGTTGGCCGCCCGCCGGGCGGCGGTGCCGGTGATCACGTACCCGGCGGGGTTGCCGGTCAGTGAGCGCAAGGACGACATCGCCGCGGCCATCCGTGACCACCAGGTGGTGATCGTGGCCGGCGAGACCGGCTCCGGCAAGACCACCCAGCTTCCCAAGATCTGCCTGGAGCTGGGGCGTGGGGTGCACGGCCTGATCGGGCACACCCAGCCCCGGCGGCTCGCGGCGCGGACGGTGGCCGACCGGATCGCCGACGAGCTGGGCACCGAGCTGGGGGACGTGGTCGGCTACAAGGTGCGCTTCACCGACCAGGTCAGCGACCGCAGCCTGGTGAAGCTGATGACCGACGGCATCCTGCTGGCCGAGTTGCAGACCGACCGGATGCTGCGCCAGTACGACACGTTGATCATCGACGAGGCGCACGAGCGCAGCCTCAACATCGACTTCATCCTCGGGTACCTGCGGGAGCTGCTGCCCCGGCGACCCGACCTCAAGGTGATCATCACGTCGGCGACCATCGAGACCGACCGGTTCGCCCGGCACTTCGCCGGTCCACCCACCGCCGACGAGCCGCAGGGCGTGCCCGCGCCGGTGGTCGAGGTGTCCGGCCGCACCTACCCGGTGGAGGTGCGCTACCGGCCACTGGTCGAGCTGGCCGAGGGCGAGGAGGACGCCGACGCCGACGAGGAGACCGTCCGCGACCAGATCCAGGCGATCGGCGACGCCGTCGAGGAGCTGGCCGCCGAAGGCCCCGGCGACATCCTGGTCTTCCTCAGCGGCGAACGGGAGATCCGGGACACCGCGGACGCGCTGGGCAAGCTGGTGCAGAAGAAGCGCTCGCTGCTCGGCACCGAGATCCTGCCGCTGTACGCCCGGCTGTCCAGCGCCGAGCAGCACCGGGTCTTCGCGGCACACACCTCGCGCCGGGTGGTACTCGCCACCAACGTCGCGGAGACGTCGCTGACCGTGCCCGGCATCAAGTACGTGGTGGACCCGGGCACCGCCCGCATCTCCCGCTACTCCAGCCGGCTGAAGGTGCAGCGACTGCCGATCGAGCCGATCTCCCAGGCGTCGGCCAACCAGCGCAAGGGCCGCTGCGGCCGTACCTCGGACGGCATCTGTATCCGCCTCTACGACGAGCAGGACTTCCTGTCCCGCCCCGAGTTCACCGACCCGGAGATCCTGCGGACCAACCTGGCGTCGGTCATCCTCCAGATGACCGCGATCGGGCTCGGCGACCTCGCGGCGTTCCCGTTCATCGACCCGCCGGACCGGCGCAACATCACCGACGGCGTCAACCTGCTGCACGAGCTGGGCGCCCTGGACCCGACCGAGGCCGACCCGGCGAAGCGGCTCACCACGCTGGGCCGGCGACTGGCCCAGCTGCCGGTCGACCCTCGACTGGCCCGGATGGTGGTCGAGGGCGAGCGCAACGGGTGCGCCACCGAGGTGCTGGTGATCGCCGCGGCGCTCTCCATCCAGGATCCCCGGGAAAGGCCGGCGGAGAAGCAGGCCCAGGCCGACCAGGCGCACGCCCGGTTCGCCGACAAGGAGTCGGACTTCGTCGCCTTCCTCAACCTGTGGCGCTACCTGCGCGAGCAGCAGCGGGCGCTGTCCTCCAGCGCGTTCCGCCGGATGTGCAAGGCGGAGTACCTGAACTACCTGCGGATCCGCGAATGGCAGGACATCGTCAGTCAGCTGCGGCAGGTCCTGCGTACCCCCGCCGAGAGTGACCGGCGCGGCGGGCGGCCGGCGCGCGACACCGCCGGCGACGCGGACGCCGGCCGGGGTGCGGGCCGGCACGGCGGCGCGGACCTGCCGGAGGAGATCGACACCCCGAAGGTGCACCAGTCGCTGCTGCCCGGCCTGCTCTCGCACATCGGCCTGAAGGACGCCCAGAAGCACGAGTACCTGGGCGCTCGCGGTGCGAAGTTCGCGCTGTTCCCCGGCTCGGCGCTGTTCAAGAAGCCGCCGCGCTGGGTGATGGCCGCCGAGCTGGTGGAGACCTCCCGGCTGTGGGGTCGCATCGCCGGGCGGGTCGAGCCGGAGTGGGTCGAGCCGCTGGCGCAGCACCTGGTGAAGCGCAGCTACAGCGAGCCGCACTGGGAGAAGAAGCAGGCCGCGGTGATGGCCTACGAGAAGGTCACCCTGTACGGCGTCCCGCTGGTCACCTCCCGCAAGGTCAACTTTGGGCGGATCGATCCGACGCTGAGCCGGGAGCTGTTCATCCGGCACGCGCTCGTCGAGGGCGACTGGCAGACCCACCACCAGTTCTGGGCCGACAACAAGCGGCTGCTCGCCGAGATCGAGGAGCTGGAGAGCCGGGCCCGACGCCGGGACATCCTCGTCGACGACGAGACCATCTTCGGCTTCTACGACCAGCGGATCCCCGCCGACGTGGTCTCCGGCCGGCACTTCGACACGTGGTGGAAGAAGACCCGCCGGGAGCAGCCCGACCTGCTCACCTTCACCCGCGACCTGCTGGTCAACGACGGTCGGGCCGGGGTGGACGAGGACGACTACCCCGACGAGTGGCAGGCCGACGGGGTGAGCCTGCCGCTGACCTACCGGTTCGAGCCGGGGACGCCGACCGACGGCGTCACCGTGGACATCCCGCTGCCGCTGCTCAACCAGGTGCCGGCGGAGAGCTTCGACTGGCAGGTGCCGGGGCTGCGCGAGGATACGGTGATCGCGCTGATCCGGTCGCTGCCCAAGCCGATCCGCCGCAACTTCGTGCCGGTGCCGGACTTCGCCCGGGCCGCCCTGGCGGCGATCACCCCCGGCGAGGAGCCGCTGCTGGACGCGCTCACCCGGCAGCTGCGCCGGATGACCGGGGTCACCGTGCCCCGCGACGCCTGGGAGCCGGCCAAGCTGCCCGCGCACCTGCGGGTCACCTTCCGGGTCCTCGGCGACGACGAGAAGCCGGTCGCCGAGGGCAAGGACCTGCCGGCCCTGCAACGTCAGCTCCGCCAGGAGGTACGCCAGGTGGTGGCGGCCGCCGCGCCGGAGGTCGCCCGTACCGGGCTGCGCGAGTGGAGCATCGGCACGCTGCCGCGCACGATCGAGCAGGTCCGCGCCGGCTACGCGGTGACCGCGTACCCGGCCCTGGTCGACGAGGGCGCCTCGGTCGGGGTGAAGGTGTTCGACTCCCCTGCCGAGGCGGAGGCCGCGCACTGGGCGGGCACCCGCCGGCTGCTGCGGCTCACCGTGCCGTCCCCGGCGCGGTTCCTGCAGGGCCGGCTCAGCAACGAGGCGAAGCTGGCGTTGAGTCGCAACCCGCACGGCGGCGTACAGGAGCTGATCGAGGACGCGGCGGGCGCGGCCATCGACCGGCTGATCGACGCCGCCGGCGGGCCGGCGTGGGACGCCGAGGGGTTCGCGGCGCTGCGCGAGAAGGTCCGCGCCGACCTGGTCGACACCGTGGTCGAGGTGATGGACCGGGTGCGCCGGGTCCTCGCCGCCGCGTACGCCGTCGAGCAACGGCTCGGCACCACCCGCAACCTCGCCGTGGTGGCGGCGCTGGCCGACATCCGCAACCAGCTCGCCGGGCTGGTGCACGCCGGTTTCATCACCGAGACCGGGTACGCGCGGCTGCCCGACCTGCTGCGCTACCTCACCGCCATCGAGCGCCGGCTGGACCGGCTGGGCGGCAACCCGCAGCGGGACCGCCAGCAGCAGGACCGGGTCGCGGTGGTGCAGAAGGAGTACGCGGACCTGCTCGCCGCGCTGCCGCCGGCCCGCCGTCAGGAGACCGCCGTCCGGCAGATCCGCTGGATGATCGAGGAGTTGCGGGTGAACGTGTTCGCCCAGGCGCTGGGCACCCCGTACCCCGTCTCCGAGCAGCGGATCTACCGCGCGATGGACGACGCCGAGGGCCGCTGATCCGGCCCTGCCGGGTCAGCGGCCGCAGCGGTCAGCGTGCCTGGACGGACAGCGTTCGGGCGGCCGGCACGTTGCGGACTGAGTTGACCAACGTCGCGCCGCGGGGCTCCGCCGTGGTCGGCGCCCACCAGGCGCGGTTCTCCCGGTACCAGTGGAAGACCTCGGCCAGCCCGTCCTCGAACTTGATCTGCGGCTCGAAGCCCAGCTCATCGGTGATCTTGCGAAAGTCCAGCGAGTAACGCTGATCCTGCACCTTGCGGTCCGGCACGTGCCGGACCCGGTCCCAACCGGCGCCGGCCAGCCGCAGGATCCGCTCGGTGAGGGCGGTGTTGGTCAGCTCGATGTCGCCGCCGATGTTGTAGACCTCGCCGGCGCGGCCCTTGGCCAGCACCAGCGCGATGGCACGGCAGTGGTCGTCCACGTGCAGCCACTCGCGCACGGCGGCGCCGTCGCCGTGCAGGGTGATGTCCTGCCCGGTGAGCAGGCTGGTGACGAAACGCGGGATGACCTTCTCCACGTGCTGGTACGGCCCGTAGTTGTTGGCGCAGCGGGTGATGGAGACGTCCACGTCGTACGTGCGCCAGTAGGAGCGGACCACGTGGTCGCTGGCCGCCTTGGAGGCCGCGTACGGGGAGTTGGGTTCCAGCACGCAGGTCTCGTTCCAGGAGCCCTCGCTGATCGAGCCGTACACCTCGTCGGTGGAGACGTGCACGACCCGGCCGACACCGGCCCGCGCGCAGGCGGCCATCAGGTGGTGCGAGCCCATCACGTTGGTCTCGAAGAACGGTGCCGGGTCGTCGATGGACCGGTCCACGTGCGACTCGGCGGCGAAGTGCACGACCGCGTCGTGCCCCGGCACCAGGTCGGCGAGCAGCTGCCGGTCGCAGATGTCCCCCCGGACGAACGTCAGACGGGGATGCGTGGCCGGCAGGTTGGCCCGATCACTGGCGTAGGTCAGCTTGTCGATCACCGTGACGTCGCAGTGCTCGAACCCGACGTAGCGCCCGCCGAGCAGGCTGCGCGCGAAATGCGAGCCGATGAAGCCAGCGCCGCCGGTAACCAGGATCCTCATGTGTGGCCTCCCTGCCGGCGAGAAGACGCCCACCGGTGAGCTGTGCTGAGACGAATGGGGCTTTTGCCCCGTGCAAGAACCCACCTTAGGTGACCACCATCGGCACCGACGGTAATATCGGGCCCTTAAGGATGAATTAACCCACCAGGTCGAATACCGGACCCGTTCAGCGAGGATCGACACCCGGAGGAAGGTCGTTGTGCTCGATCGCGGCCTGTACGTAGTCGAGCAGGATCCGCCGTAGCTCCCGACCGGCATGGGTCGGTACGACGTCGCGCCGACGGGCCACCGCGATGGTCCGTCGCACCCCGGGCGGAGCGAGCGGGGT
Organism: Micromonospora sp. NPDC050695; assembly: GCF_040654415.1. Classification (NCBI taxonomy): domain Bacteria; kingdom Bacillati; phylum Actinomycetota; class Actinomycetes; order Micromonosporales; family Micromonosporaceae; genus Micromonospora; species Micromonospora sp. NPDC050695. The sequence continues at coordinate 40,187 of NZ_JBFAHZ010000017.1, read as the reverse complement.
GATCCGGACCCCGGGCCGCCGGGCCAGCACGATGCCGGGCACCAGCGCGACGCCCAGCCCGGCCTCGACGAAGCTGAGCACGGCGTCCATCTCGCCGCCGTCCACCGCGAAGGTCGGCTCGAAGCCCGCCTCACGGCACGCCTGGATGGTGGCGTCGCGCAGGTCGTAGCCCTCCCGGAACATCACCATCGGCTGGTCGCGCAGGTCGGTGATGCGCAACTCCCCGGTCGCCGAGGCGGTCGGCACCTCCCCGACCGAGGCCACCACCAGGCTCTCGCGCAGGATCGGATCGACCCGCAGCCCTGGGTCGGCACCCTGGGCGGGCATGATGATCAGGGCCAGGTCGAGGTCGCCGCGGAGCAGATCGCGGACCAGGTCCTGGGAGCCGCCCTCCTCGACCCGGAGGTCGACGGTCGGGTGGGCGTCGCGGAAGCGGCGCAGCACCGGCGGGGCGAGCGACGTCGCCAGGCTGGGGGTCGCGCCGAGCCGGACGCGTCCCCGGCGTAGGCCGACCAACTCCTGCACCTCCCGGGTCGCGGTCTCCACGTCGGCGAGGATCCGGGTGGCCAGCGGCAGCAGCACCTCGCCGGCCGCGGTGAGGGCGATGTTGCCCCGTACCCGTTCGAAGAGCGGGGCGCCGAGGTCGGTCTCCAAAGCGTGAATTTGCTTACTGAGCGAGGGCTGCGTGATGCCCACGATGTCGGCGGCTTGGGTGAAATGTCGTACTTCGGCCACCGCGACGAAGTACCGGAGCTGATGAAGTTGCATCTACATAGCTTATGGCTATCAACACTGCGAGTTCGATGCATTGGACGACTGATCGAAGTGCTCCTAGCGTCGGTCCCGTGGTAATCACGAAAACTCGGTCGCCCATCCGCTCGAACGTCGGCCTCAAGGCCGTCATGGCGGTGACGGGCATCCTGCTGGTGCTGTTCCTGATCGCCCACATGCTCGGGAACCTGAAGGTGTTCACGGGGGAAACCTCGTTCGACCACTACGCGCACTGGCTGCGCGAGATCGGCAAGCCGCTGCTGCCCGGCGTCTGGTTCCTGTGGATCCTGCGCACCGTGCTGGTGGTGGCCGTCGTCGCCCACATCTGGGCCGCTACCGTGCTGGCCCTGCGCGCCCGCGCCGCCCGCCCGGTCAAGTACGCCCACCGCAAGAAGGTCCGGGGCAGCTACGCGGCCCGCACCATGCGCTGGGGTGGCGTGATCATCCTGCTGTTCGTGATCTACCACCTCCTGGACCTGACCACCGGCACGCTCAACCCGGTCGGCGACGCCAGCAACCCGTACGGCAACGTCGTCGCCGACTTCGCGCCGGAGCGCTGGTACGTCACGCTCTTCTACACCCTGGCGATCGTCGCGGTGGGTTTCCACCTGCGCCACGGCGCGTTCAGCGCGTTCCGCAGCCTCGGCCAGCAGACGCCACGGGGTGAGCGCCGGGCACGCAACGCCGCGCTGATCCTCGCCGTCGCGCTGTGCGCCGGATACCTGGTGGTCCCGTTCGCCGTTCTCACCGGATTGGTGTCCTGACATGGAACTCTTCACCGAGGGCGACCCGATCGCCGACACGAAGGCTCCCGCCGGCCCGGTCGAGAAGCGCTGGGAGACCCGGCGCTTCGAGGCCAAGCTGGTCAACCCGGCCAACCGCCGCAAGATGACGGTGATCGTGGTGGGCACCGGCCTGGCCGGCGGCTCGGCCGCCGCGACCCTGGCCGAGCAGGGCTACCACGTCAAGTCCTACTGCTACCAGGACAGCCCGCGCCGGGCCCACTCGATCGCGGCGCAGGGCGGCATCAATGCGGCCAAGAACTACCGCAACGACGGCGACTCGGTGCACCGGCTGTTCTACGACACCGTCAAGGGCGGCGACTTCCGCTCCCGGGAGTCGAACGTGCACCGGCTCGCCGAGGTGTCGGTCAACATCATCGACCAGTGCGTCGCCCAGGGCGTCCCGTTCGCCCGCGAGTACGGCGGCCTGCTGGACACCCGCTCCTTCGGTGGCGCCCAGGTGCAGCGCACCTTCTACGCCCGGGGCCAGACGGGCCAGCAGCTGCTGCTCGGCGCGTACCAGGCCCTGGAGCGGCAGATCGGCCTCGGCACCGTGGAGATGAACGCCCGGCACGAGATGCTGGAACTGGTCATCGTCGACGGCAAGGCCCGCGGCATCGTCGTCCGGGACCTGGTCACCGGCGAGATCAGCACCGAGATGGCCGACGCCGTCGTGCTCGCCTCCGGCGGCTACGGCAACGTCTTCTACCTCTCCACCAACGCCAAGGGCTGCAACGTCACCGCCACCTGGCGGGCGCACCGCAAGGGCGCGTACTTCGCCAACCCGTGCTACACGCAGATCCACCCGACCTGCATCCCGGTCTCCGGCGACCACCAGTCGAAGCTGACCCTGATGAGCGAGTCGCTGCGCAACGACGGCCGGGTCTGGGTGCCGAAAACCAAGGGCGACGACCGCAACCCGCGCGACATTCCGGAGGACGAGCGGGACTACTACCTGGAGCGGATCTACCCCTCCTTCGGCAACCTGGTCCCCCGCGACATCGCCTCCCGCGCCGCGAAGAACGTCTGCGACGAGGGCCGGGGCGTCGGACCGACCAAGCTGGGCGTCTACCTCGACTTCGCCGACGCCATCGACCGCCTGGGCCGCAAGGCCATCGAGGCCAAGTACGGCAACCTCTTCGAGATGTACGAGCGGATCACCGGCGAGGACCCGTACGAGGTGCCGATGCGGATCTACCCCGCCGTGCACTACACGATGGGCGGCCTCTGGGTCGACTACGACCTCCAGTCGAGCATCCCCGGCCTGTTCGTGATCGGCGAGGCGAACTTCTCCGACCACGGCGCCAACCGCCTCGGCGCCTCGGCGCTGATGCAGGGCCTGGCCGACGGGTACTTCGTGCTGCCCACCACCATCGCCAACTACCTGGCCTCCGGCCCGCTGGACAAGGTCGACGCCAGCCACCCGGCGGCCGTCGAGGCGCGTACCGACGTCGAGGACCGCATCCAGCGGCTGCTCGCGGTCAACGGCGACCGGACCGTGGACTCGTTCCACCGGGAGCTGGGCCAGATCATGTGGGAGCACTGCGGCATGGAGCGCAGCGAGGCCGGGCTGCGCAAGGCGATCGACGAGATCCGTGCCCTGCGCGACCAGTTCTGGCAGCGGGTCAAGGTGTCCGGCACCGGCGAGGAGCTGAACCAGTCGCTGGAGAAGGCCGGCCGGGTGGCCGACTTCTTCGAGCTGGCCGAGCTGATGTGCATCGACGCCCTGCACCGCGAGGAGTCCTGCGGCGGCCACTTCCGGGCCGAACACCAGACCCCCGACGGTGAGGCGCAGCGCGACGACGACCGGTTCGCGTACGTCGCGGCCTGGGAGTTCACCGCCACCGGTGAGCCCGCGGTGCTGCACAAGGAAGACCTGAAGTTCGAATACGTCCACCCCACGCAGCGGAGCTACAAGTGAACCTGACCCTGCGCATCTGGCGCCAGAAGGGCCCTGAGGACAAGGGTCGGATGGTGACCTACCCGGTCGACGACGTGTCCCCGGACATGTCGTTCCTGGAGATGCTCGACGTGCTCAACGAGCGGCTGATCCTCGCCGGCGAGGACCCGGTGGCGTTCGACCACGACTGCCGCGAGGGCATCTGCGGCATGTGCGGTCTGATGATCAACGGGGACGCGCACGGGCCGCAGCGCGGCACCACGGCGTGCCAGCTGCACATGCGGCAGTTCTCCGACGGCGAGACCATCGACATCGAGCCGTGGCGGGCCAGCGCCTTCCCGGTCGTCAAGGACCTGGTGGTCAACCGGAACGCCTTCGACAAGATCATCGCCGCTGGTGGCTACATCACCGCCCCCACCGGCAGCGCGCCCGAGGCGCACTCCACCCCGGTCGCCAAGGCCAACGCGGACGCCGCCTTCGAATCGGCCGCCTGCATCGGCTGCGGCGCCTGCGTGGCAGCCTGCCCGAACGGCTCCGGCATGCTCTTCACCGCCGCCAAGCTCACCCAGCTCTCGCTGCTGCCGCAGGGCCAGCCGGAGCGCTACACCCGGGTGATCGGCATGGTCGACGCGCACGACGAGGCCGGCTTCGGCGGCTGCACCAACGCCGGCGAGTGCACGGTGGCCTGCCCGAAGGGCATCCCGCTGAACACCATCGGACGGCTCAACCGCGACTACCTCAAGGCGACGGCCGTCCGCGGCGACACGCCCGGCTCCTGAGTTCCTCCGCCGTGACCGCCGCACCCCTGTTGGGGTTGCGGCGGTCTGGCGTTTGGTCGCGGTGGCCATGTAGGTGGTTGCGGTTGGGGGGCTGGGGCGACCACCGGCCCGACCGCGACCACCGGCGAAGACTCCGGCCAGCCCACCGACCCGAGCGACACACCCGTGCGGTGTGGCCGGTTCAACTCCCTTCCCCCGGGTAGCAGTCAGGCAGCGACCGAGGGAGGCATACCAGACATGAAGGCGTTGACCTGGCAGGGCAAGCGGGACGTACGGGTCGAGGAGGTGCCGGATCCCCGCATCGAGGAACCGACTGACGCGATCGTGAAGATCACGTCGACGGCGATCTGTGGCTCCGACCTGCACCTGTACGAGGTGCTGGGACCGTATCTGAAGCCGGGCGACGTTCTCGGCCACGAGCCGATGGGCATCGTCGAGGAGGTCGGGCCGGGGGTGACCCGGCTCAAGCCGGGGGACCGGGTGGTGGTGCCGTTCAACATCTCCTGCGGCAGCTGCTGGATGTGTGAGCGTCAGCTGTACGCCCAGTGCGAGACCACCCAGGTCGCCGGCGAGGGCAAGGGTGCGGCGCTGTTCGGCTACACCTCGTTGTACGGTTCGGTGCCGGGCGGGCAGGCCGAGTACCTGCGCGTCCCACAGGCTCACTTCGGACCGATCACCATTCCGCAGACCGGTGCCGACGAGCGCTACCTCTACCTGTCCGACATCCTGCCGACGGCGTGGCAGGCGGTGAAGTACGCGGACACCCCGCCCGGCGGCACCCTGGCCGTGTTCGGGTTGGGTCCGGTCGGCCAGTTCTGCGCCCGTATCGGCCGCCACCTCGGCGCGGGCCGGGTGATCGGGTTGGACCTGGTGCCGGAGCGGCTGGAGCTGGCGCGTCGGCACGGCATCGAGGTGCTCGATGTCCGCGAGCTGACCGATGTGCCGGGCGCGTTGATCGACCTGGTCGACGGGCGCGGCCCGGACGCGGTGATCGATGCCGTCGGTATGGAGGCGCACGGTTCGCCCGGTGGCAAGCTGGCCCACGCGGCCGTCGGGCTGCTGCCGGACAAGCTTGCCGCGGTGATGACCGACAAGGCCGGCATGGACCGGCTGTCCGTTCTGCACGCCGCCGTCAAGGCGGTTCGCCGCGGCGGCACCGTGTCGATCTCCGGCGTCTACGGCGGTGAGGTGGATCCGATGCCGCTGATGGAGATGTTCGACCGGGGCATCCAGCTGCGGATGGGGCAGTGCCACGTGCGCCGGTGGACCGACGAGATCCTGCCGCTGCTCTCCGGCGACGACGATCCGCTGGGCGTCGAGGATCTGCGCACCCACCGGGTGCCGCTGGCGCGGGCGCCGGAGGCGTACGAGATGTTCCAGAAGAAGGAGGACGGCTGCATCAAGGTCGTGCTCGCGCCGTGAGTCGGGTCGTGGTGATCGCGGGCGCGACCAGCGGGATCGGTCGGGCGACGGCCCGGGCGTTCGCCGAGCGCGGCGACCGCCTGGTCCTCGCCGCCCGCGCACCACGGACCCTCGCGGAGGTACGCGCGGAGTGCGCCGACGCCGACGTTCTGACCGTGCCCACCGACGTCACCGAGCCGGGCGCGCTGGAGGCGCTCGCCGAGGCGGCGATCGCACGGTTCGGCCGCATCGACGTCTGGGTGCACACGGCGGCGGTGATGGCCTACGGCCGCTTCGACGAGCTGCCGGAACGGGTCTTCGACCAGGTGGTACGGACCGATCTGCTGGCCGCCGCCGGCGCGGTGCGGGTGGCGCTGCGGCACTTCCGGGCCACCGGCGCCGGCACGCTGATCCTCACCGGCTCGGTGTTGGGGCACGTCACCGCGCCGTACATGAGCGCGTACGTGGTCAGCAAGTGGGGCCTGCAGGGGCTGGCCCGGACGGTGCAACAGGAGCTGCGCGACAGTCCACGGATCCGGCTCTGCCTGGTCAATCCGGGCAGCGTGGACACGCCGGTCTATCAGCAGGCGGCGAACTATCTGGGCCGGGTCGGCCGGCCCCCGCCGCCGGTCGCGGGTGCGCAGCGGGTGGCGCGGGCCATCGTCGACTGCGCAGACCGGCCCCGCCGCGAGGTGTCGGTGGGCCGGCTGAACGTGGTGCTGCGGGCCGGCTTCACGGTGCTGCCGGGCGTCTACGACGTCCTCGTCGGGCCACTGATGCGGTTGGCGGGCCTGAGTGGACGGTCGGTGGCCGCACACGACGGCACCGTCTTCGCGCCGAACCCGGCCGGCGAGTCGGTGGGCGGTGGTCACCTGCCCGACCTGCGGCAACTCGTGTCCGGACCGGTCGGTGCGGTCGGGGCCGCACTGCGCCGACGGCTCGGCTGACCTGTTCGGGCTTGTTCGGGACTGTTCGGGAGGGCGTCATGCGTCGATCAACCCGCCTAGGGTGGTGGGCCGGCAAGCGCTCCGGCGCCCCCCGACGGGAGAGACGATTGACCATCCGACTGAACCGCAGGACGGCACTCGGACTGGGCACAGTGGCCGCCACCGGTACGGTGCTCGGCGCCGCCACGCCGGCCAGCGCCGCCGAGCGCCCCGGCGCCCGCCCGATTCCCGGCGCCTTCCCCAGCACTCCGGCGACACCCACCGACCAGGTTGCGGCCGCCTACACCCGGTACCGCACCGCGGCCGGCGGCAACTGGCAGGCGTACGTCAGCGTCGCCGACCCGGCCGGAGCGCCGGTCGTCGCGGTGGCGGCCGACGCGGACCGACGGATCGAGGCGTACAGCGTCAACAAGATCGCCGTCGCCACGGCGGTGCTCGACAACATCGACCGGGGGCTGCTCACCCTGGACCAGCGGGTGGAGGTGACCGCCGCGATCGTCGTGCCGGGCGGCGACGGCATCTTCAGCCTGGACGGCGCGTACCCCAGCATGGTGACCATCGGGCACGTGCTGGCCAACCTGCTGACCGTCTCGGACAACACGGCGGTGCGGCTGTGCGGCCTGGTCGCCCCGGCCGCCGAGATCAACTCCATTCTGGTCGCCAAGGGCTTCCCGAACACCCAGGTCGAACCGGTCGCCAACCCGAACCGGTTCTTCCTCGGCACCAGCACCCCGCGCGAGACGCACGACCTGCTGCGCGCCCTGGTCGCCGGGACCCTGCTGTCGCCTGCCTCGACGACGTTCCTGCTCGGGCTGCTGCGCTCGCCGGTGGCGTTCACCGACGGCATCCGGCGCACGATGTCCTCCGACGAGCGGGCCCGGATCGCCACCAAGGCCGGCTGGTTCGCCGACGCCCGGCACGAGGCCGGCGTGATCTTCGACCGGTCCGGCGCGGCGGTGCTCACCTACGCGCTCTTCGCCGACGGGCAGGCTGACCCGGACAACTTCGGCGCCACCCACCCGGCGGTGCAGGCCCGCGCGGGCATGGGCCCCACGTTCATGGCCGCGGTGGACCGGCTCGTGGGCACCGGCAAGACGGTCCGGATCACCGCCCCACGCCCCAGTAACGGCGGCTAGACGCCGCCGCCGGGTCGGTCGCCACTGCCGGCGACCGACCCGGCGTGGCGACCGCCGGGGCACGGGCTCGTCCGGGTGACTACCGTGTAGGGGCGGACACGTCGGAGGGACGGCAATGGCACGAGCGCAGAGCACGGACGTCGAACGGTCACTCGGGCGGCGGATGCGGGGCGCGGCTGGCCTGGCCGCACTGGCCGGCCTGGCCTGGGTCGCCCGGGATGTGCCGGCGGCGCTGGGTGGCCGGCTCAGCGGGGCACGGGCCGAACGGGCCGCCCGATCGCCCCAGTTCCGCGAGGGCACCTTCCACAACCGGGCCGGCACCCGCACGATGGTCGCCGAGCCGGGCCGCAACCTGGTCCGCGAGTTGCTCTTCGGCAAGCAGAAGAGGCGTCCCACCGCGCCCGTGCCGCTGCTGCGCCCCAGCGCCGGCGCGCCGGGAGCCGCCGACACCGCCGACGAGCTCAACATCGTCTGGTACGGCCACGCCTCGACGCTGATCGAGATCGAGGGCCGGCGGGTGCTGCTCGACCCGGTGTGGAGCGACCGCTGCTCCCCCTCGGGGCTGGTCGGCCCCCGCCGGCTGCACGAGCCACCGGTGCGCATCGACGAGCTGCCGCCGCTGGACGCCATCCTCATCTCGCACGACCACTACGACCACCTGGACATGGCGACCGTGCGGGCGCTGCTCGCCGGGCAGTCCGCGCCGTTTCTGGTGCCGCTCGGGGTGGGCGCGCACCTGGACCGTTGGGGCGTACCCGCCGAGCGGATCATCGAACTGGACTGGTCCGAGTCGCACCAGGTCGCGGGCCTGGAGATCACCGCCACCGCCGCCCAGCACTTCTCCGGTCGCGGGTTGCGCCGCGACGGCACGCTCTGGAGCTCGTGGGTGGTGGCCGGGGCACGCCGCAAGGTCTTCTACACCGGCGACTCCGGCTACTTCGACGGGTACGCGGAGATCGGCGCCGAGCACGGGCCGTTCGACGTGACGCTGATGCAGATCGGCGCGTACGACCGGGCCTGGCCGACGATCCACATGTTCCCCGAGGAGGCGGTCAGCGCCCACCTCGATCTGCGCGGCGGGCTGTTCGTGCCGGTGCACTGGGCGACGTTCAACCTGGCCCTGCATGACTGGTCCGAGCCGGTCGACCGGTTGTGGGCCGAGGCCAAGGCCCGCGACGTGCGGCTCGCCGTGCCCCGCCCGGGCGAGCGGGTGGTGGTCGACGAGCCACTCGCCGTCGACGGTTGGTGGCAGTCGGTCGCCTGAGCGGGCGTCGTCAGAGCACGAACGCGTCGGTCCAGAGCGCGCCGGACCGGCCGGAGAGCGCGTCCAGCATGGCGACCGCCTGACCGTCGGTGAGCTGCGCGACGAAGTCCACGATGGCCCGACCCCGGGCCCGGCCGATCCGGTGCGGGGTACGCGGGTGCAGCTCCGCCTCCGCCAGCTCCACCAGGTCGTGCAGGCGGCGGGGCAGCCGGGACTCCTCCTCCGGGTCGAGCAGCCACTCCCACAGCGCCTCCACCAGGGTGCCCAGCAGCCGCGCCTGACCGCGCTGGTGCAGCGCCAGATCCGGGCGGGCCAGCACGAACCGGTGGTGCACGAACTTGAGCACCTGCACCTCGTGCCACTGCGCGCAGCCGAGCAGCACGTACCCGGAGCGCACCGACGGCTGGTCGGTCACGGTGATCGCCTCGACGAAGCGGGTGGACCAGCGGGCGGAGAACCGCGCCACGTACTGCTCGGCCTCGATCGAGCCGTCGAACGGCATGGCCAGCAGCCCGTCGACCAACTCCTCGCGGACGTGCTCGACGGCGGCGGCGAACGCGTCGTCGTCGGCGATCCAGGCGTCCTTGCGGTGCAGCTGCCGGCGGAGCCGCTCGATCGCCGCGCCGGGTCGACGGGCCGAGATGGCCAGCGCCGCGTCCGTGATCGCCCGGAAGTGCCCGCTCTCCCGCTGCCAGGCCATCAGCTCGGCGGACACCGCGCCCTGCTGGAGCACACCGACCCGGTAGAAGTCCTCCACGTCGTGGATGGCGTACGCGATGTCGTCGGCGGTGTCCATCACGGACGCCTCCACGGTCTGCTGCCAGTCCGGGATGCGGCCGGCGAACGGCTCCCGGGCCTGCCGCAGGTCGTCCAGCTCGGTCCGGTACGCGCCGAACTTCGACGAGCCGCTCTCCGGGTCGTCCGGCGGCGGGGTGGCGCCGCGCGGCGGCGGGTTCATCGTGCGCGGATGCGGGTCGGGGTGGTCCAGCCGGGTCCACGGGTACTTCAGCATGGCCGCGCGGACCGCCGCGGTCAGGTCCAGCCCGGTGGTGGCCGCACCCCGGATCTCGGTGCTGGTGACGATCCGGTACGACTGGGCGTTGCCCTCGAAACCGTCGGGCAGGCCGAGGCGCTGGCGGGCCAGCCGGTCCAGCACCCGCTCCCCCAGGTGCCCGAACGGCGGGTGGCCGAGGTCGTGGGCGAGCGCGGCGGCCTCCACCACGTCGGGGTCGCAGCCGCCGAGCTTGTCCAGCAGGTCGCGCCGCCGTTCGTCGGCGGTGAGCCGCTCGGCGATCGAGCGGGCCACCTGGGCGACCTTCAGGCTGTGGGTGAGCCGGTTGTGCACCAGCAGGCCGGAGCCGACCGGGCTGATCACCTGGGTGACGCCGCCGAGGCGGGCGAAGAACGGCGAGCCGACGATCCGGTCCCGGTCGGCGCGGAACGGGTCGGCGGCGAGGTCACCGAGGGCCCGGGCGCTGCCGCCGAAGAGCCGCCGGGCGCGCGGCTCCGCAGCATTTTCCATGATCGCCACGCTAGCGCAGGCCGGACGGGGCCGTGGCGGCTCACCCCGGCCGGGCGCGGCGACAGCGCCGGAGAGCGCCCGGCACAATGCAGGGCGGTACCCGCTCTTTGAGGGCGGATCGAGTCGAAGGCGGATCGAGATCGTGACCCAGTCTGTTCATCAGCGGATCGCTGACGAGCTCGGCGTGGCCGAGCGTCAGGTGCGGGCGGCCGTGGAGCTGCTCGACGGCGGCGCCACCGTGCCGTTCATCGCCCGCTACCGCAAGGAGGCCACCGGCCTGCTCGACGACACCCAGCTGCGCACCCTGGAGGAGCGGCTGCGCTACCTGCGCGAGCTGGACGAGCGGCGGGCCGCGGTGCTGGAGTCGATCCGCGGTCAGGGCAAGCTCGACGAAGCCCTGGAAGCGCAGATCATGGCCGCCGACTCGAAGTCCCGGCTGGAGGACATCTACCTGCCGTACAAGCCGAAGCGGCGGACCCGGGCGCAGATCGCCCGGGAGGCCGGGCTCGCCCCGCTGGCCGAGACGCTGCTCGCCGACCCCAGCCAGGACCCGCGGGCCACGGCCGCCGGGTTCGTCGACGCGGAGAAGGGCGTCGCCGACGTCGCCGCCGCGCTGGAGGGCGCCCGCGCCATCCTCATCGAAACCTTCGCGGAGGACGCCGACCTGATCGGCACGCTGCGCGAACAGATGTGGTCGCGGGGCCGTCTGGCCTCCCGGGTACGCGAGGGTCAGGAGACGGCCGGCGCCAAGTTCTCCGACTACTTCGACTTCTCCGAGCCGTACCCGAAGCTGCCCTCGCACCGGATCCTGGCCATGTTCCGGGGCGAGAAGGAGGGCGTGCTCGACCTCACCATGGAACCGGAGGAGGCCGGCGAGGCGGACGCCGTACCGACCGGGCCGAGCCGGTACGAGGCGGCCATCGCCGGCCGGTTCGGGGTGTCCGACGCGGGCCGCCCGGCCGACCGCTGGCTGGCCGACACGGTGCGCTGGGCGTGGCGTACCCGGATCCTCATCCACCTCGGCGCGGACCTGCGGATGCGGCTGTGGCAGGCGGCGGAGGAGGAGGCGGTGCGCGTCTTCGCCACCAACCTGCGTGACCTGCTGCTCGCCGCGCCGGCCGGCACCCGGCCGACGATGGGCCTGGACCCGGGTCTGCGGACCGGCGTCAAGGTGGCCGTGGTGGACGCGACCGGCAAGGTCGTCGCCACCGACACCATCTACCCGCACGAGCCGCGCCGGCAGTGGGACGCGTCGGTGGAGACCCTCGCCCGGCTGGCCGGGGCGCACGGGGTGGAGCTGATCGCGATCGGCAACGGCACCGCCTCCCGGGAGACCGACAAGCTGGCCGGTGACCTGATCAAGCGGCATCCGCAGCTCAACCTGACCAAGGTGGTGGTGTCCGAGGCCGGCGCGTCGGTCTACTCGGCGTCCGCGTACGCCTCGCAGGAGCTGCCCGGGATGGACGTGTCGCTGCGCGGCGCGGTGTCCATCGCCCGCCGCCTGCAGGACCCGCTCGCCGAACTGGTCAAGATCGACCCACGGTCGATCGGCGTCGGCCAGTACCAGCACGACCTGTCCGAGGTGAAGCTCTCCCGGTCGCTGGACGCGGTGGTGGAGGACTGCGTGAACGCGGTCGGGGTGGACGTCAACACCGCCTCCGCGCCGCTGCTGACCCGGGTCTCCGGGATCGGGGCCGGGCTGGCCGAGAACATCGTGCTGCACCGGGACGCCAACGGGCCGTTCCGCTCGCGTACGGACCTGAAGAAGGTGGCCCGGCTCGGGCCGAAGGCGTTCGAGCAGTGCGCGGGCTTCCTGCGCATCCCCGGCGGGGACGACCCACTGGACTCCTCCAGCGTGCACCCCGAGGCGTACCCGGTGGTGCGGCGCATCCTCGCCAGCACCGGCCAGGATCTGCGCTCGGTGATCGGCAGAAGCGCCATCCTGCGCGGGCTGCGGGCCACCGACTTCGTCGACGACCGGTTCGGCCTGCCCACCGTGACCGACATCCTCGCCGAGCTGGAGAAGCCGGGGCGTGACCCTCGGCCGGAGTTCCGCACCGCCACCTTCGTGGAGGGGGTGGAGAAGATCAGCGACCTGACGCCCGGCATGGTGCTGGAGGGCGTGGTCACCAACGTGGCCGCGTTCGGGGCGTTCGTGGACGTCGGTGTGCACCAGGACGGCCTGGTGCACGTCTCGGCGATGTCCCGGACCTTCGTGAAGGACCCCCGCGAGGTGGTGAAGTCCGGCGACGTGGTCAAGGTCCGGGTGCTCGACGTGGACGTACCCCGCAAGCGCATCTCGCTGACCCTGCGCCTGGACGACGAGCCGGCCGCCGCCGGTGGTGGTGGTCGGACGAGCCAGGAGGGGCGCGGCGGCCCGGCGCAGCGCGGACCGCAGGGTGGTCGCGGCGGACCGTCCGGGCGCGGCGGGCAGGGTGGTCAGCAGAGCGGGCGCGGCGGTGGGCAGCAGGGCTCGCGCGGCGGGCAGCAGCGGCAGAGCGCGCCGGCGCCGGCCAACGACGCCATGGCGGAGGCCCTGCGCCGCGCCGGACTGGCCTGATCGCCCACCCGGTCACCGCCACCCGGTCACCCGGTCACCCGGTCACCTCGCCGAGTGGTCGGGTGACCGGGCCGGTCAGCGGCCTCGGATGGCCGGGCTCGGGCGGCGGGCGGCGGGCGCGGCGGGCGGCGGGCGGCAATATCGGCTCGCCTGCGGTGGGGATCTGGGCGATGATCCCGCGGTGAGGATGCATGTCGACCAGGTGGATGTGAGCGCGGACGTGGTCGCCGCGCTGGTGGCCGAGCAGTTCCCCCGCTGGCGGGGCCTGCCGGTTCGCCCGCTCCCCTCGGCCGGCACGGTGAACGCCCTGTTCCGGCTCGGCACGGAGGTCGTGCTGCGGTTTCCGCTGCGGCCCTACGCCGATGCCGAGCTACGCGACGAGCTGGTGCGGGAGCAGGAGCACGCCGTGCTGCTCGCCGCGCAACTGCCGGTCATGGTGCCCGAACCGCTCGGCCTCGGTGCGCCGGGCGAGGGGTACCCGGGGCCGTGGACGGCGTACCGCTTCATCCCTGGCGAGACGGCGCAGCTCGACCGGATCGCCGACCTCGACGTCTTCGCCCGCGACCTGGCCGGGGTCGTGACGGCCCTGCGGGGCATCGAGACCGGCGGGCGGTCCTGGCCGGGGTCCGGTCGGGGCGGGCCACTGGCCGCCGAGGATGCCGACGTGCGGACGGCCCTCGCCGCGAGCGGCGAGTTGACCGACACCGCTCGGCTCGCCGAAGTGTGGGACCGGTGCCGGACGACTCCCCGGCACGACGGCGATGACGCGTGGATCCACGCCGACCTGATGCCGGGCAACCTGCTGGTCCGCGACGGTCGGCTGGCCGCGGTCATCGACCTGGGCGCGGTCACCGTGGGTGACCCGGCGGTGGACCTGATGCCGGCGTGGAACCTGTTCGACGCCGCGGCGCGGGAGACGTACCGACGGGCGTTGGGCGTGGACGACGCGACGTGGGAGCGGGGCCGCGGCTGGGCCCTGGAGCAGGCGATCAACGCGTTGCCGTACTACGTCGAGACCAATCCGGTGATGGCCGGCCTCGCCCGGCACACGCTGCGGGCGGTCCTCGACTGAGTCGGGTCGCGTAGCGTCGGCGTCGTGGGTGAGCACGACGGCCGGGAGTGGCGGGATCAGCAGCGGCGCGCGGTGCGGGCACACGCCGACGCGGGCGCGCGGCGGCGGGCCGCCGAGCAGGCGGAGGCGGCGGAGCTGGTGGCCTGGTTCGTCGCCGAGGCGACGCGACGCGGGCTGCGGACCACCCGGCTGGTCGCCCGGGGTTACGACGGACGCTCCCGCTACCGCACCCGGCTCACCGGTTGGTACGTGGACAGGGCGCACAGCCGCGCGATCGACGTCCGGGCCGGCTTCCATCTGCTGACCGTGCCGACGAGTCTGCGCGCACGCCTGTTCGGCGCGGACCCGCAGCCCGATCCGGCTCCGCTCGTCATCGGTCGGGGCGGTCGCGACGGGGAATCGGTGCCGTTGCGTGCCCTGCTCACCCGTCGCCTCGAAGCCGGCGACAACTGGGACTGAGCGACCGCGTTCCGGGTCGGCGGGCGCTGCCCGACAGCCGCTGATCTGCGGCTTCACCGTTCGTCCAGTTCTCAAGCGGACAAACGGCCCAAAAGCGACTTAGATTCTCGACAGAGGCGAATCCGGTGTGATTCTGCCTCGTTAAGCCTGCCGGAGACAGACGGAGGCGACACCGACGACGAGGGCTGCGGATGGCGGTGGGTGGACAGGGACGTCGTTCACGTTCGGCGACCATCGGGCGACTCTCGGGGGAGCAATGAGCAGTCAACCAAGGATCTGGGGTCTGACCGACGCGCACTCGCCGCCCGATGACCGCTGCCCTGATGTCTATTTCACCAAGGGCTACGGATCAGCGGCCGCCGAGGCAGAGGGTGGCGCGTGGCGCATGACGCACTGCGGCGACGACGTACTGGTTCCCTTCCTTCAGCGGCGCATCGACGAGCGGTGGTCCGACGGGATCAGCCCGTATGGCTACGCCGGCATCCACGTCGGTCCGTCGCGCACCCGGCACGACGTGGAACGGCTCTGGCCGCAGATGGTCGACTGCTGGCGCGAGGCGGGCCTCATCTCACTGTTCTTTCGATTCTCGCCGCTCGACAGCCGCTCGACGGAATTCGCCAGGGACCTACCCGGCCTGAATTTCACCTGGCGGGGGGAAAATGTCGTCGTATCGGTTGGTCAAGGCCCCGACGCCGTCTGGAAACAATTGGCAGGGCGGGCTCGAACCGCTATTCGAAAGGCCGAGCGAAGCGGCTTGACCGCTGAGGTCCGCCACGTCGACCCCGCCGATCTCGGTCGGTCCAGCAGCTTTCGCCGACTGTATGAGCAGACAATGGCGAGAATCGGCAGCAGCGCCAGATATTTCTTCCCCGATTCCTACTACCGGGCACTACTCGACGGCCTCGGCAAGAATCTGCTGGTCGCCGAGGTCCGGGACGACGTCGGGGCGGCAGTCGCATCGGCGTTGGTGATGCGACACGGCGAACTGGCGCATTACCACCTCGCCGGCTCCACACTCGAGGGTGGGCGGCTCGGCGCCAACAATCTCCTGGTCTGGTCGATCCTCCGCTGGTCCGCCGACAACGGCTGCCGGCGGGTACACCTCGGCGGCGGCATCAGCTCCCGGGACGACGACAAACTGCTGATGTTCAAGCGCTCGTTCGGGGGCGAACGGGCACCCTTCTGGACGGCCTCCCTGGTGATCAACGACGACGCGTACGAGCTGCTGGTGAAGGCGGCGGCGACGCGGATCGGACGGCCCACGTCGACACTGCACGCATCCGGCTGGTTCCCGGCCTATCGCTTCGCCTGAACCGCGGAAGGCGTGCCCTTTGCTCTGCTATAACACCTACATGAGCACCAACCACGGCTAAGGTGAAGGCGTTTCGATGGATATGCAACGTCGGGTGAAGCGGTTGCTGGACATAGCGCTCGCGCTGCTGATTCTTATTCTCACCCTGCCAGTCCTGGCGGTTGCCGCGCTGCTGGTCCGCATTCAACTGGGTGCGCCGGTTCTGTTCACCCAGGAACGCACCGGCCAATGGCAACTACCGATCAGAATATTCAAGATCCGGACCATGTCCGACGAACGTGACGCTGCCGGCGCTCTCCTGCCGGACGGGCTGCGGTGCGGCCCGGTCGGTCGTACGCTACGTCGCCTGAGCATCGACGAGCTGCCCCAGTTGATCAATGTCCTCCGGGGTGACCTCAGCCTGGTTGGCCCACGGCCGCTGCTCCCCCGCTACGACGCCTGGTACGACGATCGGGAACGGCGACGCTTCGACATGCGCCCCGGAATCACGGGGCTCGCCCAGGTCAACGGACGTAACAGCGTCGTCTGGGACCGGCGCCTGGCACTCGATGTACGGTACGTCGAACAGTGGAACCTCTGGCTGGACCTGCGGATACTCGCCGCGACGGTCTCCATGGTCCTCACCGGCAGGGGCGTGGTGGTCGACCCCAGTGCGGAGATGCTCGATCTGGACAAGGAACGGGAATTGAAGTGCGTCTCGACCTGACCGCCGGCGAGGTCGACACGCTCGACGACGCCGACGATCCGACCCTCGTCGAGGCGACGGACCTGCTGGCGTCGTCCGTGCCGCAGGCCTGCCGCGGGCTTGTCGCGTACCACGCCGGCGGCTACTGGTCGTACCTGGCCGCGGCGCTGACGCCACCGATGCACGCTCGCACGGTCGTCCTGCGCGCGGTGCGCGGTCCACACGGACTGCGGGCCGTGGCCGACTGGCGGCTGCTGCCCGGGCAGTTGCTCCTCAACGGGATCGCGGTGCGCGATGACGAGCGCGGGCGGGGCCTGGGCAGCCGCCTGCTCCGCGACGGACACGACCTCGCCGTACGGCTGGGCTGCCGGGCGCTGCTGCTCGACGTGTCCCGCGACAATCCGGCCGCCCACCGGCTGTACCTGCGCCACGGTTTCACGGACCTGACCCGCTCCAGCTGGCGCGAGGTCCTCGGCGCGGAAGCGTCGACGCCGGCCTCGATCCGACTGGTGAACTGGCCGGCCTTCGCGGCGCACCACACCGCGTACGGCTTCGGCGACCTCACCGTCCGCACCGTCATCGGCGATGACGTCGACCTGAGGGTGGTCGGCACGGCCGTCCGCGTCCCGGCCGCACCCGACGCCGCCGCTCTCGCCGCCGCCGCCAGCCGGCTGGTCGAGATCGACCGCTGCTTCTCCGCCACGACCGGCACCGATGAACGACCGGCCGCCGCCGGCACGGAGCTGGCCCGGTTCGTCCGGATGCGGTGCACGCTCGCGGCAACGCCGGGCTGACCCGCCCGGAGCCGCCGACACGGTGGACGACGCGCCGAGGATCGGCTCAATGCCGACATGACCGCCCTTTATTGGCGAAAATGACCGAAACTCTCGCAGGGGCGGATCGTTGAGTGCTGCGTAGGCGACCGACCGGCTGCGAGGAGTTCTTCATGCCCATGCGCGCGCCCATCTACCTCTCCCTGCCCGACGTGGGACCGGCCGAGGAGGTCGCTGTCGTACGCGCGCTGCGCAGCGGTGGAGCGATGCCGTTCGGTCCGGAGGTGGACGCCTTCGAGCAGGAGGTCGCCCAGCGGGTCGGAGTGCCGTACGCCCTGGCACTCAACTCCGGCACGGCCGCCCTGCACCTCGGCCTGCTCTCCTGCGGCGTGGGTCCGGGGCAGATCGTGCTGGTACCCACCGTGACGTTCGTGGCGACCGCCAACGCCGTGCTCTACACCGGCGCCACCCCGGTCTTCGTCGACTGCGACCCGGCCACCGGCAATGTGGACGTGGGCCTGCTGAGTGAGGTCGTCGCCGACCTGCGCAGGGCCGGACGGCCGATCGGCGCGGTGATGCCGGTCGACATGTTCGGCGCCTGCGTCGACTACGACCCGCTGCTGGACCTCTGCCGGGAGGCGGAGCTGCGCGTCGTCGAGGACTCGGCGGAGGCGCTGGGCTCGACGTACCGGGGCCGCTGCGCCGGCTCCTTCGGCGACGCCGGGGTGCTCTCGTTCAGCCACAACAAGATGATCACCACCTCGGGCGGCGGAATGCTGCTCTCCCACGACGAGCAGGTGATCACCCGGGCTCGGCACCGCGCCAACCAGGCCCGTATCCCGGCCCAGCACCACGAGCACGACGAGATGGGCTTCAACTACCGGCTGAGCAACCTCCTGGCCGCGTTCGGCCGGGCCCAGCTGAGCCGGCTGGACGAGATGACCGCCCGCCGGCGCCGGGTCCGGGACCACTACTCGAAACTGTTCGCGCCGGTCGCCGGCGTCGAGGTGCTGGCCGAGAGTGACCCGGGCACCAACTGCTGGCTCACCGTCATCACCGTGGACCCGAAGCTCAGCGGCTGGCAGGCCGCGGAGCTGGCCGGTCATCTCGCGCAGGCCGACATCGAGACCCGGCCGGCCTGGAAGCCGCTGCACCGGCAGCCCATGTTCGCCGGCGCGGAGGCGTACCTCACCGGTGCCGCGGATCGACTCTTCGCGCAGGGACTGACCCTGCCCAGCGGATCGTCACTCGACGAGGAGCAGATCAACCGGATCAGTGACGAGATCCACGGCTTCCTGCGCCACCACTCGTGAGCGCGACCTGACATCGGACGCACGCGCAGACAGGAAGGCCCGTGATGAGCGACCTCGACCACGGCGATCAGGTGCCGGCAGGTGCGGCGTCCGGCGCCGCTCGCCGACCCGAGGGCGCGGCCTTCGGGGTGAACGGCGACCGGCCCGACCGGGTCACACTGGTGAGCCAGTGGTTCCCTCCGGAACCCGCGGCCCTCGCCCAACGCCTCACCACGACGCTGCGTCACCAGGGCTTCGTCGCCGACGTGCTCACCGGCGTACCGAACTACCCGAGAGGCGTCGTGTACGAGGGCTACTCGGCGCGGCGCCGCAGCGTCGAGGTGCAGGACGGGGCGCGTGTCCTGCGCACGCCGCTCTACCCGAGCCACGACCGGTCGGCGATCGGCCGGGCGGTGAACTACACGAGTTGGGCGGCATCCTCCTCGCTGCTCGGCGCCAGCGCACTGCGCGACACGGACGTCGCTCTGGTCTACTCCTCCCCGGTCACCGCGACCGCCGCGGCCATGATGGCGAAACTGCGGTGGCGGACGCCGTACGTGACGATGGTGATCGACCTGTGGCCGGACAACGTGTTCGCGACCGGCTTCCTCACCGAGGGACCGACCCGGCGGATCGCGGAGGCGGTGCTGGGCCGCTTCACCGACCGGACCTACCGGTGGGCCGACCACGTGACGGTTCCCACGCCGGGACTACGGGACATCGTCATCGACCGGGGCGTGCCCGCCGAGAAGGTCTCGCTGGTCTACATCTGGGCCGACGAGAAGATCATGCAGCCGACCGAGCCGGAACCCGGCCTGCGACGCCGGCTGGGTCTGACCGACGACGACTTCCTGCTCATGTACGGCGGCAACCTCGGCGCGGCCCAGCGACTCGACGTCGTGGTGGACGCCATGGCACGACTGCGGGACACACCGGACGTTCACCTTGTCCTGGTGGGCGACGGCGTCGAGAAGGACCGGCTGATCGCCCAGGTGACCCGCGACCGGCTGGGCAACGTCCACTTCCTCGACTCGGTCCCCCCGGAACGCATGCCCGCCCGGATGGCCGTCGCCGACCTCAACCTCATCTCCCTGGCGGACGAGCCGCTGTTCCGGATCACCCTGCCCAGCAAGACGCAGTCCATCCTCGCCTGCGGTCAGCCCATGCTCGCCTGCGCACCCGGTGACGTGGCCCGCATCGCGCGTGACGCCGAGGCGGGCTTCGCGGCCCCGCCGGGTGACGCCGAGGCACTGGCCGCGGTCATCCGATCGGCCAGGGACACGCCACGGGACCGGCTTCGGGACATGGGACGGGCGGGACGCCAGTACTACCTGACCCACATGAGTGAGGCGAGCAACGCGCCGGTCCTCGCCGACCTGCTCGCCACGGCGGCGCGGCGGGGCCGGATCGCGCGTGCGAGGAGAAGGCCGTGATGGGCCGGGACGAGGGATGACTGGTGCCCGCCAGGCACCGCCCTCGCCCGGCTGGCCGCAGTGGTCCCCGCCGTTCGACGACGCGCCGGCACCGAGGCGCCGTCGCTGGCGACAGCCACGCCAGATCACGTCGTCGACCCGGCACTCGCTGGTGGCCTCCTGCACGAACCTGCTGAACGGGCTGCTGAACGCCGCACTGCTCGCGGTGAGCGCACGGCACGGCCAGACCGACGAGATCGCGGCGTACGTCGCTGTCACGGCGGCCCTGTCCCTGGTGGCGATCGTCGTGGCCGGCGGCTCCCCCCTGCTCTACATCAGCGGCGATGCCGAACAACGCCGGGCAGTGCGCAGCCAGTGGGTGTTCGTGACACTGCCGTGCATGGTGCTCGGCACCGTAGCCATCGGAACCCTCTACAGCCGCTCCGGCTACGAGTGGGCGGCGATGCTGGCGATCGCGGTGGTGACCATCGGCAACCACCACGCCAACTTCCAACTCGCGGATCTGGCGCGCGACCTGCGGTTCGTCAGCACGGCGGTGGCCGTCTGCGGGTGCAAGGTCCCGGCTCTGGTGCTGGTCGCCCTGGGCGGGCAACTGAGCAGCGCGTTGCTGATCGCGGCGGTCATCCAGCTCCTGGCCGCCGAGGCGTTCCTCGGTGGACGATCCTGGCTCCGCCCCCGCTTCCTGACCGAGTTGTCGCCACGGCGCGCGCTCTCCGCGTTCGGCATGAACCGGCACCTGTTCACCTACAGCCTCGCCGAGTACTGGGGCGGCCGGATGACGACGGTCCTGCTGTCGCTGCTGGTCTCACCGCAGGTGATGGGGGCGTTCGGCGCGGTGCTCAGCGTGTACCAGGCCCAGACCAGCGTGCTGACCGCCGCGCTGCGGGTGTCGCTGGTCGGGCGCGTCCGGCGCCGGCAGGGCCTCGGCACCGTGAACGACGGCCGGCAGGGAGAGGTGGTCGCCACCGCCGGCGCGGTGTTCATGACGGTGGTGAGCATCGTCGCGGCCCCGTGGATCGTCGGCGATCTGCTCCGGCTCCCCCCGCCCGGGCCGGCGCTGTGGCTGGTCCTCCTGGCTGTCGCACTTCCCTTCATGACCGTTGTCCGGGCGGTCACGCTGAATCAGATCGGCGACGCGAGCTACCGGCAGGCGACCCGGATCATGGTGGTGAACGCCGCCCTGATCACCCCGGTGGCTCTCGCGGCAGTGCCCCTGGCGGGTGCGACCGGTGCGGCCGCTGCCACCCTCGCGGCCGAGGTGCTCACCGGTGCGGTCCTCGGCCTGGCCCTGCTGCGCCGGCACGGCCGGCTGTCCGCCTACGTCCTCGGGCCGGTCGACGGACCGCTGCTCGGCGCGCTGCCGTACGTCGGAGAACGCCCAGCGGGCACAACCCGCGACGGCCGGGTTCGGTCGCGGTGACCGAACCCGGCACGGTGTGCGCGGCGCAACCGGCGGATCAGCGCCGGATGCCGGCCCAGTCGTGGTGCCGGCGCACGGTCGACAGGATGAAGTCGACCACCCGGCGTGACGTGTCGGGGACCTGGTAGTCGGCCGGGCAGGGCACACCGTCGGCGGCGACCTGGTCGACCACCACCCGGATCGCCTCCAGCACGCCCTCCGGGTCCAGCCCGGTCATCACGATGCCGCCGGCGTCCAGCGCCTCGGGGCGTTCGATCGACTCCCGCAGTGTCACGGCCGGGAAACCGAGGATCGCCGACTCCTCGCTGATGGTGCCGCTGTCGGAGAGGGTGCACCGCGCCTGACTCTGCAACCGTACGTAGTCGAGCAGGCCGAACGGCTCGTGGAAGGCGATGCCGTCGAGTGCGAGCGCGTCGTCGGCCAACGCTTCGAGCCGCTTGCGGGTACGGGGGTGCGTCGACACCAGCACCGGCAGTCCCCAGGTGTCCCGGACGGCCCGCAGGCAGTCGAGCAACCGGCGCAGCCGGTCCGGTCGGTCGACGGTCTCCTCCCGGTGGGCGCTCACCACGAAGTAGTCGCCGGCGGTGAGCCCGAGCTGGTCGAGGATCGTCGACCGCTCGACCCCGTCCCGATAGTGCTCCAGCACCTCGCGCATCGGGGAGCCGGTGTGCAGGATCCGACGCGGGTGCAGACCCTCGGCCAGCAGATTGCGGCGGGCGTGCTCGGTGTAGACCAGGTTGAAGTCGGCGACGTGGTCGACCATCCGCCGGTTGGTCTCCTCCGGCACGTTGAGGTCGAAGCAGCGGTTGCCGGCCTCCATGTGGTAGACGGGCACCCGCATGCGGCGGGCCATCAGCGCGGCGATGCAGCTGTTGGTGTCGCCGAGCACCAGCAGTGCGTCCGGCCGCACCTCCTCGATCGCCTGCTCCATCCCGATCAGCACCCCGCCGAGCACCCGGCCGAGGGAGGACGTGTCCACCCGCAGGAACCGGTCCGGTTGGCGCAGCCGCAGCTCGGTGAAGAAGATGTCCGACAGGGACCGGTCCCAGTTCTGCCCGGTGTGGACGAGGACGTGGTCGACGGTCCGGTCGAGTCGGTCCAGCACCCGAGCCAGCCGGATGATCTCCGGCCGCGTGCCGACAACCGTCATTACCCTGGTCATGTCAGGTCCTCCGTCACGCCAGCACCGCCGGGACAGGCTCCGCCGCCTCCACCCGCTCCGGGTAGGTGTCGGGGCGGTCCGGGTCGAACAGTTCGTTGACCCAGAAGAGAGTGAAGAGTTCGTCGGTCCCGGTGTTCACGATCTTGTGCGCCCACATGGTCGGCATGTCCACCACCACGGGTTCGTCACCGCTGACCTGGAAGCGCACCACGGTGTCCTCGCTGACCCGACGCAGGCTGATCTCGGCGCTGCCGCGCAGCACCACGAACCGCTCCACCTTCGCCAGGTGGAAGTGCTCGCCCCGGCTGATGCCGGGTCGGGTGGTGGAGCAGAACGTCTGCCCGGCAGCACCGTGCGCCCGTACCGCCTCCACCAGCTCGCCGCGCGAGTCGGCGTGCCGGGGCAGCGGGAGCGGGTAGTGCTCCGGGAAGCACTGCGACCGGTAGGCGTTGAACAGCCGCACGTCGTGCCGGTCGACCAGGCGTGGGATCTCGCCGTTGCGGTAGATGCCGGCGAAGCCGGTCAACCGGTCGGCGAGTTCGCGTACGCCGATCCGCAGCATCGGCATCGACGGATCCCACGAGCCGTCCGCCGGGACTCCGAGCAGCCGGGCCGCGGCGTCGGTGACGTGCACCAACTCCATCTGCCGGTTCTCGTGCACCTGCGGGGTACGCCCCTCGGCGAGCAGCCGGCAGAACGTGGCCACCACCGAGTTGTAGTGCGGCAGTCCGTGCTCGCCGTACAGGTTCGGCAGCAGGACGTCGATCAGGTCGGGCCGGGCCGCCGCGAGGGTCGCCGCGGCGACAGCCTTCGCATCGCCGTACGGCGTGCCGTTGCCGGCCTGCACAGAGTTGGCGAAGACGACCGCACCCGGCGGTGTGGCGCATCGGCGCAGCCCACGGGCCAACGCGGCGGCGAGGTCGACGTTTGTGGTGGCCACCTCGACCGGGTCACCCCGGTTGACCCCGGCCAGGTGCAACACCCGGTCGACGCCGTCCAGCCGGGCCGCGAGCGCCGCCTCGTCGTACAGGTCCCCGCGCGTGATCACCACCGGTTCGGGCCAGCCGAGCGCCCGGGCCAGGACGCGCACGTGCCAGCCGAGGAAGCCGCCGGCGCCGGTGACCGCGATCCTCAGCACGACAGCACCGGGTCGCGCAGGGCCAGCTCGGCCCGAATCTCGGGCAGCGTCTGCAGCAGCTGCCTGATCTGCGGTACGTCCAGCCGCCGCGCGTTGGCGGAGTTGAACTCCTGCGCCGGCGTCTCGCCCAGCTCCCCCTCGGAGACGTAGAGCGCGTAGTTGAGGTCCCGGGCGTCCACCGGCACCCGGTAGAACTCGCCGAAGTCTTCGGCCTGCGCCAGTTCCTCGCGGCTGGCGAGGGTCTCGTGGTGCTTCTCGCCGTGCCGTACGCCGATGCACTCGATCTTCGACGGCGCGTCGAAGAGCTCGCACACCGCCTCGGCGAGGTCCCCGACGGTGCTCGCCGCGGCCTTGCGGATGAAGATGTCCCCGGGCCGGGCGTGCTGGAACGCGTGCTCGACCAGGTTGACGGAATCGGCCAGGGACATGAGGAAACGGGTCATCGTCGGGTCGGTCACCGTCGGGGCGCGGCCGGCCTTGATCTGTTCCACGAAGAGCGGGATCACCGAGCCGCGGGAGTACATCACGTTGCCGTACCGGACGCAGGAGACGACGGTACGGCTGCGCGGGTTGTTGCGGGCGTGCGCCTGCGCCACCTTCTCCATCAACGCCTTGCTCATCCCCATCGCGTTGATCGGGTGCACGGCCTTGTCGGTGCTGAGCACCACCACCGAGCCGACGCCGTTGCGCTCCGCCGCCTCGATGACGTTGCTGCTGCCCAGGATGTTGGTGCGCACCGCCTCCAGCGGGAAGAACTCGCAGGACGGCACCTGCTTGAGGGCGGCGGCGTGGAAGACGTAGTCGACGTCGCGGGTGGCTCGACCGACCGAGTCGGCGTCGCGGGTGTCGCCGACGAGGTAGCGCACCCGGTCGTCGCCGAGCTGCCGGCGCATGGCGTCCTGCTTGGCCTCGTCGCGGCTCAACACCCGGACCTCGCCGACGTCGCCGTCGAGCAGGCGGCGGGTCATCGTCTGACCGAAGGATCCGGTACCGCCGGTGATCAAGACCCGGCAACCGGCAGGTACTGCGCTCACAAGGACTCCGTTCATCAATGATCAAGGAAGGGTCCGGCAGCGGGGCCGGACGCACACGCTCGGCTCAACGAGCAATCGACCTATGGGTCGTGGCAAACATATGCATTTCGGGCAGAAGTCGAGGGGCGGCCGACTGGTCGCCCAGCTGGAGTCGGGCCCGAACCGGTGCCCGACCGCCCGACCGTCAGTGGTCGGCGGTGACGGGCCGCCGCGTCGTCACCGCCTGGTCGGCGGACCCGTCGGTGAGCCCACCCAGGAAGTCCCGCATCCGTTGGCCCTGCACCGCGCGGCTGCGGGTCCGGACGACGAAGTCCCGTCCCGCCGCCCCGAGAGCCGCGGCCTCGCCCGCCGGCATGTCGAGCACCCGCTCGATCGCCGCGCGCAGCCCCGCGACCGTGTCCGTTCGGGGGTAGACGAGGTAGGGACGGTAGTCGTCCGGGATGCCCGGCAGATCCGTCGACACCACCGGCACGCCCATCGCCAGGTATTCGATGATCTTCGACGGGAACGAGTAGGGGACGAAGTACTGGTCGACGGGACGAGGATTGGCCAGCACCGCCGCGCCGGCCAGGCGGCGGCCGAGCCGGGACCGGTCGAGCAGTTCTGGTGCGGCGATCCGCGGGTCGGCCGACGCCTGGTCGCGCAGCCACGGTTCGAGGTCACCGCGACCGAAGACGGACAGGCGCAGGTCGGGGTCGGGCAGCCCGCGGAACGCCTCCACCAGACGGTCCACACCGTACGCGCGGCTCAGCCCACCGGCGTAGATGATCTCCCGGGTCCGGCTGCGGGCCTGCGGTCGCCCGCCGACCGACGGTGGCGTGCAGATGCCCTCCATGATGAGACGGGGACGCCCCGGCGCGAAGTCCTCGGCGAGCGGGAGCGTCAGGGCGATCACGCCTGAGCAACGCGTGAGGGCGGCCCGGACCAGCGCCACGTCGAGCCCACGCAGCAGCCGCACCGCACGTCCCTCGCCCGGCCTGCCCACTCCTGGAGGGTCGGTCAGGATCGGCACCACCGACATGCGGCGCAGGCGGGCCAGCGCCAATCCACACCAGAGGAACGGCGTGTGCACGCCGTGCACCAGGAGGACGTCGATCGGATCCCGTCGGGTCGATCGGACGCCGTGCCACCAGGCGGAGAGGAACCGGCTGAGGTGCTTGATACCCAGGACGTTCAGGAAGCCCAGTTGCTGGCCGTCGACCCCGTCATGGTGGAAGCGGCTGGCGCGGAACCGGATCCGACGGTTGCGCGGGTAGTTCGACACCGGCGCGGCGGAGAGCAGGCGTACGGGGCAACCGGCGTCGCGCAGGCCGTTGACCACGGCCCAGGCGAAGGTGTGCGTCTGCGTGGCATCCGTGGCGTCGCCGGCCATCACCCCCCGCAGCACGTCGTCGGGCAGGGTGAAGCCCAGCAGCGCGATCCGCGGGATCCGATCGTCGGGCATGGGTGTCACTTCCCCGGGGCCGGACGCCGAGCGCTCAGCACCGGCGCGCGACCGGCGATGTACACCTGCATGTCGACCCCCATGGTGGCGCGTTCCGCATGACCGTTCCGCAGCAATAACCCCCGGCGGCGGGCGATGGTTATGCAGGCGGGGCCGTCAGACCAATCAGGAATGTGCCGCCTTTTCCATTTTCGATGGGATGTACGGCCTTATGGTGGTTTGACTGCGGCCCTCAGGAAGGCGACGAATGGTGGACAGGACGACGACCGAGGCGACGCTCAGGGCTGCTCCGGGACGGCTGAGGTGACCCCGGTCCTGCACGATCAGACCGGTCCTCGGACCGCCGCGGCGACCTCGACCGGCGCCCGGGCCACGACCGGCCGAGCCGCGGCGTACCGCACCGGCGGGACGGCGTCCGTTCCCGGAAGCCGACGGTCCCCCTCGGCACGGTCCTCGTCGGCGCGGCACGTTCCCGGGCTCCTGCTCGTCTGCGCCATCGCCTTCAGCTCCCAGTGGGCCCCGAGCACCACGAATCGCTACGGTGCGGCAGTGGCCCTGGTGGCTGTCCTGGTGAGTTGCCGGGCGCCGCGACTACTCCCCCCCGACCTGCTGGCCGCCGGCACGGCGGTGTGGGCCAGCGTCGCGCTGTTCTGGGCGGCGGACTTCGACACCGCGCTCCCGATGGCCTATCTGTACGGGGCGGCCTGTGCGATGTTCATCGCCGTCCGCCACGTCGTGCGCAGCCGAGCGGCGCTCTTCGCCGTCGGCTACGCGTTCCTGGCCGGCTGCGTCGGCACCGCCGTCGAGCTGATCACCAACCCGATACCCAACTCGGTACAGGCTCGCGACTCCGTGATGGACTTCTCGATCCGGTACGGCGTCGACGGAGTCAACTACAACTACACGGCGTACAGTCTCGCGGCCGGCGTCGTCCTCGCCGCCGTCCTGATGCTGCTGGGGCCCTCGACGAAGGTCGAGTGGCTCGGCATCGTCGCGGCGGCGGGCATCCTGTTCTGGGGCGTGCTCCTCACCGGGACGAGGGGTGCGCTCATCTCGATACTGGTCGGTGCCGCCTACCTGCTGCTGAGCACGGTGGCCGCGCGGCTGGCCCGGACGGTGGCCGTCGTCACCGTGCCCATCGTCCTCATCGGGGTGCCGCTCGGCCTCTACCGGGTGCTCTCCTCCGAGATGCTCTGGCTCGACGGCGCCTTCGCGGGCCGGGCCACCGGTGACCTGTCCGGGAGGCTGTACATCTGGCCGTACGCGGTGTCGTCCTGGGCCGAGTCCCCCATCCTCGGCATCGGCCCCGGCATGTTGACCGCCACCGGCAGCCTGGCGGTGGGCGCCCACAATCTCCTGTTGAGCGTCGGCAACGACCTGGGGCTGGTCGGGGTCGTCCTCTATGGCGGGATACTCACGTTCGCGTTGATCGTGCCCTTCCGGCATCCCTCGCCGGCCTTCGGCCGCGCGGCGGGCGTCTTCCTGGTCAGCCAGACGCCGATCTGGCTGACCGGCCACTGGGAGGCGTCACCGGTGTGTTTCGTGGCCCTCGCGCTCGTGTCCGTCGCACCGGTGGCGCTGCGGACGTCCACGTCCGGGGCCGGCCGGAAGACAGCGCCGCGGCACGCCGCACCGCCGGTCAGACACGTCGGAGCCTGGTGACGGGCGGTCGGGCGGCCCGGACGCCGACGCCGAGCGGATGAGCTACTGGCCGGCGAGCACGTGACCGGACATCCAGGACACGGTCTGCTCGAGGCCGGTGCGCAGCGGCACCGGCCGGGCCGCGGGGAACAGCTCCCGCAGCCGGGTGCAGTCGGCCTGGGAGTCCCGCACGTCGCCGGCGCGTGGTGGCTCGTGCACCACCGCCAACGAGCGACCCAGGATGTCCTCCAGCTCGGCGATCAGGTCGAGCAGCGTGATGCGCGCACCGAAGGCCAGGTTGACCACGTCGGTCGTCGACACCCGGCGCACGATGGCGTCGACGATCACCGAGGTGACGCTGCCGACGAAGGTGAAGTCGCGGCTCTGCCGGCCGTCGCCGTGCACCCGCAGCGGCTCACCGGCGAGCGCGGCGCTGATGAACCGGGGCAGCACCGCGGCGTACGCGTGGTGCACCGCCTGCCACGGGCCGAAGACGTTGAAGAACCGGAACGGCAGCACGGCCAGGTCGTAGCAGGCGGCGTAGGCGACCGTGTACGCCTCGGCGGCGAGCTTGGAGACCGCGTACGGGGAGACCGGGATGGGCCGCAACCCCTCCTGCCGGGGCAACACCGGGTTGGCGCCGTAGACCGACGAGGACGACGAGAGGATCACCTGCCCGACGTCGTGCCTGCGGGCCGCCTCCAGCACCATCAGCGTCCCGGTGGCGTTCGCGTGGTGACTGGGCAGCGGCTGGTCGATGGAGCGCGGCACCGAGCCGAGGGCGCCCAGGTGCACCACGCTGGCCGCGCCGGCGAACGCCGCGTCCAGCAGGTCCGGGTCGAGCACCGTGCCCTGGTGCAGCCGGACCGGCTGGCCGTGCAGGTTGTCCAACAGGCCGGTGGAGAGGTCGTCGACGACCACGATCTCGCTCACCTGTGGGGCCGCGTCCAGCGCCCGCACCAGGTTGGCGCCGATGAAGCCGGCACCTCCGGTCACCACTACCTTCAACGCGTCTCCCTGCTCGGTGCGACCTCCGGGACGAGCGGGCGGCGTGTTGCCGGCCCGCCGGCGCCCTGGCAGCGACCGCGTGGCGGCCACCAGTGATGCAACGAGCGCTGTTCCCTCAGGTCACGCCCGACGGTTGTCCCGCCGCACGACGCCGGCCTCACTCCGTGAGGATCCGCCGGTAGACCCGGTCGAGGGCGCCGAGCATGACGTCGAGGCTGTAGCCCTCAGCCACCACCTTGCGGCCCAGCTCACCCACGTGGCCGCGCTCGACGGGGGCGTCGAGCAGCAGCGACAGCGCCCCGGCCAGGGCGTCCGGATCACCCGGCGGCACCAGCCTGCCGCCACCCGAGCGCAGGACCTCGACGTTGCCGCCCACCGCCGACGCGACGACCGGCAGGCCGTGCGCCATCGCCTCCAGCAGCGCGTTGGAGAGGTTCTCGTGCAGGGTGGGGAAGACGAAGAGGTCCGCCGCGGCGAGCAGGTCCGGCACGTCGAGCCGGTTGCCGAGCAGCCGCACGTCGACCCCGCCGATGCCGGTCAGGGCGGCCGCGATCGGATCCCGGTCGGGTCCGTCACCGGCGACCAGCAGCACCCGGCGGGTGGTGGACGGCGGCAGGCGGCGCAGCGCGTCGGCGAGGACACCGTAGCCCTTCTCCCAGGTCAGCCGGGACACCGCGATCATGGCCACGTCGTCGGGGCCCAGCCCCAGGTCGGCGCGGACCCGATCCCGGGACGCGCGGGGGTGCGCCGGCAGCGGTACCCCGTTGGGGATCACCCCGACGAACTTCGTACCCAGGTGGCGGAGGAAGCCCCGGCCGGCCGCGTACTCGCAGACGGTGCCGACGTGGCTGGCCATCCGCAGCGTCGCGGGCTCGGCACCGTGCACCAGCAGCCGGTGCCGCCAAGGCCGGCCGGGCTGACGCAGGTCACGTACCGTGCCGTGCACGGTCACCAGGATCCGTGGGCAGCCGGCGAGCCGGGCGGCGAGCACCCCGTGCAGGCCCTCGTTCTGCAATCCGCGTACGTGCACCAGCGCGGGTCGGACCCGCCGGAGCAGGCGCACCCACTCCCGCAACAGCGGCACGTTCAGGCTTCCGTTGCCCGCGCTCTGGTGCATCCGGACGAACTCGTACCGGTCGGCCAGAGACGAGGTGAGCACCCGTTGCACGGCGGTCAACGGGCCGTTGGCTCCGGGGGTGCCGGCCGAGTGCTGTACCACCACCGGCCGGCTCACGGCGCGACGCTGCATGACCCCTCATTCCGGCTGCGGCTCGACGGCGATCCACCCTCGACGCGCCGACCGCACCACGTACGGTAACGGCGGCATGAGCCCCGAAGTGACGCCACGGTGTGGCCGGTCACCTCGCGGTGCCGACGGCCGCCACGACCCGCCCCTCGGACGCGGTCGGTGCGCCGGGCGTCCCGCCAGTCAGCACGCGGCGATAGCCGATGACGGCGGCCGGGAGCACCGTGAGCGCGTAGGTCGCGGCCGAGGCGAGCGCCACCCCGGGCAGGCCCACCCGCTGGGCGAGCACGATCTTGAGGGGTACGGCCAGCACCAGGCAGGCGGCCCAGCCGACGAACTGGGGTCGGAGCAGACCGATGCTGTTCTGCACCATGAACAGGGGTGCCACGACGGCCAGCAGCAGTGACCAGGCGGCGAGCCCGACGAGGAGGGTTCGCGGCACCGACGGGAAGTCGGCGGTGCGCACCCACACGCGGATCACGTCGTTGCCGAGGAACACGAGCGCACCGCCGGGCAGCGCCACCACGGCGGCGGACAGGGCCACCATGCGGGAGGTGGTGCGCCGCACCCAGGCCAGGTCACCGCGCGCCAGCGCCTCCCCGTTGGCCGCCCAGAGCGGCATGTTCACCAGCGTGACGAAGAGCGTCAGCAGGGCGAACATCCGCACCACCACCGCGTACGTCGCCGCTGCGGGCAGCCCGAGCACCCGGCTGATCAGGACGTTGTCGAGGTTGAGCACCACCGAGGTGAGCAGGGAGAGGAGGAAGAACCGGGTGCCCAGCCGGAGCAGCCCACGGGCCACCGGCGCCCGCACCAGGCGCGGTCGGGGCCGCAGCTCCCGGGCCTGCCAGCCGAAGTAGCAGACGGAGTTGGCCAGGTTCACCACCGGCACGGCGAGCACCGCGGCGGCGATGACCAGCACCGGATCGGCCTCGGTGGTGACCGCCGCGTAGACCAGGGCGACCGAGACGAGACTGCCACCGGCCTGCCAGAGGTTGCTCTGCGTCACCTGCTGCTGGGCGTACTGCACCCGCTGGATCAGGGCGATGGGGATGTTGACCAGGAAGGCGCCGAAGCAGAGCAGCACCACCGGGCGAGCGTCGCGGGCGACCGCCGGGTCCGCCGCGCTCAGCAGCGTCGGCCAGGGCACCCACCGCAGGGTGCCGACGAGGACAACGAGCAGGAGTGCGGACAGCGCGCCCAGGATGGCGTAGGCGCTGGAGATCTCGCGCGCCGCCGCCCGCCGCTCGCCGGTGCCGTGCAGCCTGGCCAGCCGGGTCAGCAGACCGTTGCCGAGCCCGAAGTCGGCGAAGAGCGCCATGCTCGTGAGCGAGGTGACCGCCATCCAGAGGCCGTAGCGCTCCGCGCCGAGACTGCGAAATGCCAGCGGGGTGATCAGCAGCGGCGCGGCCAGCCCCACCATCTTGCCGGCCAGGGAGGACACGATGCCGCGGGCGAGAATTTGGCCCCGCGACTTTCCGGCGTCGGACGGAACGACCGACCGCGTCCCGTGCTGCCCGACGGCGTGCCCCTCGGGTACGCCTGCGCGCGCCCGGTGCCGCCCGACGACCGACCCGCCCCTGGCGCCACCAGCAGCCCGGTGACGTGCGACCATCAAACCCGCCGCGTCGGGGCCGTGCGGACCGCCACCGGCCCGGCGGTCACGGGGCGGCGCCGGTCGGCGGGGGTGCGAGCCGCTCCGCTGATCGGTCGTCGCATGCCGTGCCGCCTCCACGCCCCAGTCGACAGGTCATCCGTACAACGACGGTGACTCAGCGCAGTGACGACGGGTGTCCGCGGCTGGGATCGCCCGCTTCTTTCCCGCCCGACACGGCGCACTGTCCACCGCATGTCGCGTCCATCGACACCTAGACTAAGGGTGCATAACACTCCATAAGGTGTATTCGAGGGAGCAGACCGTGGGCGAGCCCACCACCATGAGCGAGCTCAGGCACTTCACGACGGCACAGGTGCTGGCCCTGGCCGCGTACCGGTTTCCGCACGGAGACGCAATGTCCAACCGTCTGCTGCAACTGGCCCGGTCGGCCACTCCGCCCGGCGGCGTGACCCTGGTGGTCAACGACTGGCCCGACGACGGGTCGCGCCCGCCCGCTGTCCCGGACCTGCCACCGGACGTCCGACTGATCACGTTGCCCCGCCGGCGCACCGCGGGCGGGGTGCTCGGCCGCTGGCTGCACCGGCGCCTCCGTCCACTGCGGCTGCTCGCCGCGCTGCGCCGCGCGGGCATCCGCCCGGACGAGCTGGCCGGTGTGTACCTGCCGCTGGGCCTGTGGAACCTGGCCACCTGGGCGGTGCTGCGCTCGACGGTGCGCTGCCCGGTGACCGTGGACGTGCTCGAACGGCACGACCGGGCGCAGTTTCCCCGGGGCTGGCTCACGCCGTACTTCGTCCGGCACCGGTGGGCGTTCTTCCTGGCCGGCCGGCTCGCCGATCGGGTCATCGCGATCTCCGAGGCGCTGGAGCGGCAGTTCGTCAGCCGGGGCCGGCCGACACTGGTGGTGCCGCCACAGGTGGATTGCACCGACTACGACGACCCCGCGCCACCCTCTCTCGACGACGGGCTGCGCCTGCTGTACGCCGGCTCGGCCGGCGTGAAGGACCAGCTGGCCGTGGTGCTGGAGGGCATCCGCGGCCTCGCGCCCGACGACCGCGCGCGGGTGCACCTGGTGATCGCCGGGATCAGCCGGGAGCAGGCCGGCAGCCTTTCCGACCTGGATGAGACCGGCCCCGACGACCTCGACGACCAGGTGACCTTCCTCGGTCGGGTGCCCCGCGACCGGGTGCTCGCCGAACTGCGTCGGGCGCACTTCTCGGTGCTGGTCCGCCCGCCGGCCGGCTACGCGCAGGCAGGCTTCCCGTCCAAGGTGCCGGAGAGCCTGGCCGCCGGCTGCCCGGTGCTGCTGAACCACACCAGTGATCTCCGGCGCTACATCGTGGACGGCCGGGAGGGCATCGTGCTCGACGGCTCAGGTGTGGAGGATGTCCGGCGCGGGCTGGAGCGGGCGCTGCTGCTCGACGATCCGGGCTGGTGGGCGATGAGTCGCGCGGCCCGCGAGCGGGCGCACTGCTTCGACTACCGGTCCTGGACTCCGGTGGTCAGTGACTTCGTCACCGGCGCCGGGCGCGGCTCGGGCACCGGCAGCTCAGCCAGGCCGGCCAGCTCGGCGGGGGTCAGTCGGCGCTCCGGCGGGTAGAGCTGCCGCTCATGGTCCTGGATGGTCGCCAGCGGCCACCGCAGTCTGATCACCCGGGCCGGGTTGCCGGCGGCCACCGCGTACGGTGGCACCGACCGGGTGACGACCGCGCCGGCGCCGATCACCGCGCCCCGGCCGATGGTGACGCCGTGCAGGATCACCGCCCTGGTGCCCACCCAGACGTCGTCTCCGATGACCACGCCCCGGTCGTGGGTCTCGTCGCCGGGCTCCTTGCCGACCGCGATCATCGGTACGCCGACCTGGTCGATGCGGTGGTTGCCGCCACGGATGGTCACCTCGGGGCCGAACATGACGTTGTCGCCGATCCGGATGCGCGACCGGGCCGCGATCAGGACCGGCCGGTGACCGAGGTCCACGTTGCGCCCGACCTCGATGGTCTCGCAGGTGTAGACACCGTCGGGGTCGAAGGTGAAGTGGTCCCCCCGGGCGGCGAACCGGCCGGCGAGGGCCAGGCCCCGGATGGCCCGGCGGGCACGGGTGCCGGTGGACAGGAGACGGTTCAACGCCACGATCGCGGGGCCGAGGACGGCACTCGGGCTGCCGGTCGACACCCGCATCAGCGGCCCGCTCGTCCGGCGCCGACCTGCTCGGGCACCCCGTAGATCTGGCGGATCACCGCGGCCTTCTCGGCGGCCGGCAGGTGCCCGCACCCCAGCGACCGGGCTCGCATCCGGTCGAGATAGTCGTCGACGCTGCGGACGACCCGAGCTGGCACGCCGGCCGCGACGCTGTTGTCCGGGATGTCCCGGGTCACCACCGAGCCGGCGCCGATGATGCACCGGTTGCCGATGGTGACCCCGGGCAGGATGATCGTCCGCACGCCGAGGTAGACGTCGTCCCCGATGCTGATCGGCGCGGTCCACTCCAGATCGGGCACCTCCTTGCGGAGGATCAGCGTGCCGCCGTCGTGGGTGATGAACTGGACCCCGGCGGTGACGTAGACGTTGTCGCCGAGGGTGACGAGCCACGGCTCGGAGCCGAACATCGCCCGGTCGATGCCGTAGAACCGGACCCGGCCCCGCAGGTCGACACCGAGGGAGCGGGCGAACCCCTCCGGATCCCGGGCGGCGGCCCTGCGGTCCCGCAGGGCCTTTGCCGTGCCTCGCACCATGCTCAGCAACGCTGTCCCCGTTCTCGCGGTGGGTGGGATGGATCGCGCGGTCCGAAGTGTAATTCCCCCTTATCCCCCGCATCGCCGTAATCGCCAAATAGGCCGACGAGATGGAGCAACAGGAACAATGCGAGCAGCTTGCATATTAGATTTATGCCGGTTTGGGTCATTTAGTGCATGTTCTACTGGCCGACGTCCGGCTCACCCGAACGCCCGCACCGCAACGCCGGAGTGGAGCCTCTGCCAGCAGAGAGATCGACATGACCAGAATCCTGATCCTGACCGACTACCGGGGCACGTTCTACTCCACGGCCCGCACCCGGCACCGCCTGTGCACGATGGACGTCGACCGGATCACCGCGCACTTCCGCCGCGCCGGCCTCGAACCGGAGGTCGTCCGGTTCGCCGACCTGGACCTGAACGAGGACCTGCGCGGGGTGCCGGTGCTCTACACCTCGTCGGAGGATCACGGCCTGCACTACAAGAGCTGGATCGAGGATCTGGTGCTGGCACTGGAAATCGCCGGCGCCCAGGTCATCCCGGGCTACCGCTACCTGCGCGCCCACCACAACAAGGTGATGATGGAGGCGCTGCGCGCCCAACTCTTCCCCGACGACACCCGGCTTCTGCGTACCCGCACCTTCGGCACCTACGAGGAGCTCGCCGCCACGGAGCTGGACGGGCCCTGGCCCAAGGTGCTCAAGTCGGCCTACGGCGCCGGTTCACAGTCCGTGGCCCGGGCCCGAAACCGGAAGGAACTGCTCCACACCGCCCGCACACTCAGCGACAGCCACGACGGAACCGAGGCCGTCCGCGAGCACGGCCGACGGCTGCTGCGCCGATACCACCACGCCCGTTCGCTGCACCGGCAGAAGTTCCTGGTGCAGGAGATGGTCCCGGGCCTGGCCGGCGACTACAAGGTGCTGCGGATGGGCGAGCGCTACTACCTGCTCTACCGCCGCAACCGTCCCGGCGACTTCCGGGCCAGTGGCAGCGGCGACCTGGACTACCTAGACATGGCGGGAGCCGACCGCGAGGCGCTGCTCGACTACGCCGAGCAGGTCTCCGACACCCTCGGCACCCCCCTCACGTCGTTGGACATCGCCTTCGACGGCGACCGGTTCCACCTGATCGAGTTCCAGTGCCTGCACTTCGGCACGGTCACCGCGGAGAAGTCGACCGGCTACCACATCCGATTGGACGGAACCTGGCAGCACGTCGAGGAGCGGTGCGACATTGAGGGTGCGTTCTGCGAGGCGATTGTGGGCCACCTGGGAACGCACCGGCCGGGACCGCCCGGGCGGTCACCCGTGACACCGGCACCGACATGGTCAGCCACCTCACTCCCATCAACCTATTGACATTGATCACACCGCACCGAAGGCTCGCGCCTACAGGTCCTTCACACAAGGAGGCGCGATGAGACCGAGACGACTGGCGATCGCCAGCGTGGTCACCCTGGTCGGCGCACTGGCGCTGACCCCACCGGCGAGCGCGCGGCCACCGTCCGATCCGGGTGCCCGCGACGGCTTGGAGGTGTACGTCGGCGCGGTGGACGCGAAGCAGCGCGAGGAGCTGCGCGCGGCGGGGGTGGACCTCGGGCACGACGCGAAGACGGACGCGGCAGGTCGTACCACCGTCGAGACGGTGCTCAGTCGTCGGCAGGCGAAGCGGCTGACCGACCGGGGCGTCCCCCTGTCGGTGAAGAAGGTTCGGGGCAAGGACGCCTCGCAGGCGCTGCGGGAGCAGTCGGCGGCCGGCTGGACGGCGTTCCGCTCGTACAGCGAGCCCGGTGGTATCCGCGACGAGATCACCGCGACCGCGGCGCGCTTCCCCCGGCTGACGAAGGTCGAGACCATCGGCCGGAGCCAACAGGGCAAGCCGATCCTCGCCCTCAAGGTCACCAAGAACGCCCGGACGGTGCCGGACGGCCGACGACCCGCCGTGCTCTACGCTGGCGCGCAACACGCCCGCGAGTGGATCACACCGGAGATGAACCGCCGGCTGATGCACCACGTGTTGGACAGCTACGGCAGCGACCGGGAGATTACCCGCCTGCTGGATACCACCGAGCTGTGGTTCCTGCCGGTGGCCAACCCGGACGGCTACGACCACACCTTCACCCCCGGCAACCGGCTGTGGCGGAAGAACCTGCGCGACAACAACGGCGACGGGCAGATCACCTCGGTGGACGGCGTCGACCTCAACCGCAACTTCGCCTACAAGTGGGGGTACGACAACGAGGGCTCGTCACCTGACCCGAACAGTGACACCTACCGCGGCCCCAGCCCCAACTCCGAGCCGGAGACGGTGGCACTGGACCGACTCTTCAAGCGGGTCGGGTTCGAGTTCTTCGTCAACTACCACTCGGCGGCCGAGCTGCTGCTCTACGGCATCGGCTGGCAGGTGAGCACCCCCAGCCCGGACGACGAGATCTACAAGGCGATGGTCGGGGACGACGCGCACCCGGCGGTGCCCGGCTACGACCCGGACATCTCCGCCGAGCTGTACACCACCAACGGCGACACCGACAGCCACGCCACCGTCAAGTACGGCACGTTGGGCTTCACCCCGGAGATGTCCACCTGCGAGGCCGCCTCGGCCGTCGACCCCGACGACGAGTGGCGCCCGGAGGACTGCGTCAGCGGTTTCATCTTCCCCGACGACGAGACGCTCATCGCCGGCGAGGTGGGCAAGAATCTGCCGTTCGCGCTGGCCGTGGCCACGTCGGCGGCGGACCCGGACGAGCCGGTGTCGGTGGTCGGACGCAGCACCCCGGACTTCGTGGTGGACACGTTCGACACGTCGTACGGGCGCACCCAGCAGGTCGCCTCGATCACCCGGCGGGCGCTGAAGAACGTGCGGATGCACTACACGGTCAACGGTGGGCGACCGAAGACGACCACGGTCCGCGAGTGGCGCGGCGGTGAGCGCTACGGCGACACCCACGACGACTACTACGCCGAGTTGCGCGGCACCGTCACCGGCACGAAGCCCGGTGACCGGGTGGAGGTCTGGTTCACCGGGGTCAAACAGCGCTCCGGGGTGGTGGCGAGCGAACACTTCACCTACCGGGTGCACGGCGACATCGGCGGTGACGTGCTGGTCCTCGCTATGGAGGACGTCACCGGTCTCAGCCCCGCGCAGACCGGCAGCACCGCGAAGTACGCCGACGAGGTGGCCGCGTCGCTGAGCGCCGCCGGGCGCAGCAGCGACGTGTACGACTTCGACACGATGGGACGCACCGCACCGCACCCGCTCGGCGTGCTGTCGCACTACAAGGCGGTGGTGTGGGAGACCGGCGACGACGTGATCCTGCGCTCCCCCGGCCAGGTCGCCGGCACCACGGCGAGGGCCGCGCTGGAGACCGAACTGGCCGTCCGGGACTACCTCAACGAGGGCGGCAAGCTGCTCGTCAGCGGCCAGTACGCGCTGTTCGCCCAGGGCGCCAACGGGTCCTACGTGTACCACCCGGACGCGCCGCCGGAATGCACCGACGCCGAGGACGACGCCTGCCTGCCCCTGCTCAACGACTTCCAGCAGTACTGGTTGGGCACCTTCACCTACGTCAGCGACGGCGGCACCGCGCCGGAGGGAGAGCCGTACGCGGTCGCCGGGAACGGCGCCGCGTTCACCGGCTTCACCGGTCAGCTCAACGCGCCCGGGTCGGCCGGAAACCAGGCCCACACGGCGTCGTTCCTCACCACGTCGGGCTTCCTGCCGCCGGACCAGTTCCCGCAGTTCGCCAGCTCCGCGCCGGCGGACTGGGTCCGACCGGGCGGCGCCCCGTTCGACCCGCGCACCGGCGAGTGGTACCTCTACAGCGGCCAGACCGACGAGTCGTACAAGCGGCTCACCCGGACCGTGGACCTCACCGGGGCGAGCAGCGGTGAGCTGCGCTTCTTCACCTCCTACGACACCGAGCAGAACTGGGACTTCCTCTTCGTCGAGGCGCACGAGGTGGGCAGCGACGACTGGACGACCCTGCCGGACGTGAACGGCAAGACCAGCACGGTGACCGGGGACAGCTGCCCCGAGGGCTGGGTGGAGCAGTTGCACCCGTTCCTCGCGCACTACCAGGGCGCGGACTGCACGCCGACCGGGAGCACCGGCACCTGGAACGCGGCGACCGGCACGTCGGGCGGCTGGAAGGAGTTCGTGGCCGATCTGTCCGGCTACGCCGGCAAGCAGGTCGAGGTGTCGATCTCGTACGCCTCGGACTGGAACACGCAGGGTCTCGGTGTCTTCCTGGACGACGCCCGCGTCCTGGTCGACGGGTCGACCGTCGCGGAGACCTCGTTCGAGTCGGCGGACCTGGGTGGCTGGACGGTGGCCGGTCCGCCGCCCGGCTCCGGGGGCAACGCCAACGACTGGTCGCGCAGCCAGCAGGCGTTCGAGGAGGGTTCGGTGGTCGTCACCGCCGACACCGTGTACCTGGGCTTCGGGCTGGAGGGCCTGCCTCCGGCGGCCCGCGACGACCTGGTCGCCCGCTCGCTGACCCACCTCACGGGTCGACCGCGGCACTGACGCGGGGAGGTGCGCCGGCGGTCCGCGGACCGTCGGCGCACCTTCGAGGTACGCCGGGCGCGCCCGACGCCGATGTGGTGAGCTGTACGGGTGTCGGGGCTGGGACTTGTGCTGCACCCCACCCGGGATGTCACCGAGGTGGTCGGGATCATCGAACGGTGGGCGACGCGCCACCGAAAGACGCTGATGGTACGCGCGGAGGACAAGCACCGCGTGCCGGCCAGCGTCGAGCCCGTGCCGGAGGGCGAGCTGGCCGCCCGGGTCGACGCGTTGATCAGCATCGGCGGCGACGGCACCATGCTGGGCGCGCTGCGCTCGGCGATCCTCGACCCGAAGCCGGTGCTCGGTGTGCACCTGGGTCGGCTCGGTTTCCTCGTGGAGGTCGAGCCGCCGGAGCTGCCCGAGGCGCTGAGCCGGTTGCTGTCGAAGGACTTCACCGTCGAGTCGCACGCCTGCCTGGCCTGCGACGTGTGCGGTGACGACGTTGTGGCGTTCAACGACATCGCCCTGGTCCGCCAGCCCGGCTCCGGCTTCGTCACCGCCACCCTGGCCGTCGACGGCCAGCAGTACGGCTACTACCGCGCCGACGCCGTGGTGGTCAGCACGCCGATCGGCTCCACCGCGTACAGCTATGCCGCCGGTGGCCCGCTGATCTCCCCGGCGGCGGACGCGGTGGTGGTGACGCCGTCGGCGCCGATGGCCGGCATCTCCCGGTCGGTGGTGCTGTCCCCGGAGGAGAAGATCCGGCTGGAGTTGGAGGCCAACTCGTCGGCGGTCGTGGTGGAGATGGACGGCCTGGTGTTCCGCGACGCGGCGACCGAGGGGGCCGTCGAGATCAGCTACCGCCGCAACGCCGGCCTGGTGGTCCGCTTCGACCCGTTGCGCTACCAGGAGCGCAACCAGCTGAAGATGGGCCTGCTGGACCTGCCGTTCCTCCCGGAGCAGCTGCGCGAACTACTCCCCCACGAGCTCCGCAAAGCCCAAGAAGAACTCCCCCCACCCTGCTGACCCCCCCCACCCCACCCTGCTGACCCCACCCCACCCCACCCCACCCTGCTACCCCCCTAGCCTTGTTGATCAAGAGGTTTGCGTCACGACACGCCGTGCACGATGACGCAAACCTCTTGATCAA
>NZ_JBFAHZ010000016.1:0-125860 GCF_040654415.1 Micromonospora sp. NPDC050695 | reverse complement strand
GCTGTCTCACAGCCCGGCACGCTGCCATCAGCCACCCTCACCACCAACCCGCCGCGCCGAAACCCGCCCACGATCACCCACGTGCGGAATGCAGGGCTAGCGGTGCCGGAGGTTTCTGCTGCCCAGCGGGTCGGGTCCGAAGCATAGTCCATTGTAGAGCAGCTACTTTATTTTAAGTTTATTCCCAGCTGGAATGCGGGTTTCCGGCCATGATTGAGGGAACTGTTGACAGGCGGCATCCACGAATCGAATAATTCCCCTGCATTGCTGCGGGCCGCACTCGGTATTCCGCGGCGCTCGACTCCTGATTCCTAGTCTTGCCAGAAGGGGAGATCGGTAGATGACCAAATACCGCAGTTCACCGCAGCTTTCGAGGCGGAGTGTTCTCGCGTCGGCGGGTGCCGGTGCGGCGGCGGCGCTGTTGGGCGCTGCTGGGCGGCCCGGGGTCGCCGAAGCCGCCTTGCCCGGCCGTGCCGGGACGCGGGTCGTGGTGATCGGCGGTGGGATCGCCGGGGTCGCCGCCGCCTGGCTGATGGATGGGAACTGCAATGTGACGCTGCTGGAGGCGGCGTCCACGCTGGGTGGTCACAACGCCACCGTCCAGCTCGACGTCGACGGCCGTCAGGTGGCCGTCGATCTCGGCGCGCAGTTCTTCGGGCCAGCCTCACACCCGATCTATCACAAACTCGTGACGTCGGTTCTGCAGTTGCCGACCGTACCGAACGCCTTGTACAACACCGTCGCGCAGTATGGGGTGCCCACCCCGGTCATGGTCTCACCCTCGGCCGGGCGTCCGATCACCGACGTGCTGCCCTACCTGCCCGGGCTGCAGGCCATCGGCGTGGTCATGGCCGGGGCAATGGACCTGGAAACCCGCCAAGACTGGGATACCACCGTCGCCGACTTCGTCGAGGCATTGGCCATCGATGAAACTCTGAAACAGAACCTTGTTTATCCGTTTGTGGCGTCCTTGAATGGCGCGTCGATCACCCAGGTCAAGGCCTTCTCGGCGCGCGCCGCGTTGGCGCTCGGGGTCCGCCCGCTTGTCGGCGACGGTGCCGAGCAACGGACGGAGTACGTCAACGCACGGGACGGTCTGCAAGCCGTCATCGCGGCGCTCGCCGGTGAGTTCACCACCGTGACCGCGCTGACCAACTCGGCGGCCGTGGGGCTCGGTCGGGACGGCGGGCTGTACCGGGTCGTCGATGCGGTGGGTCGGGTGTACGTCGCGGAGCACGTGGTGCTGGCGCTGCCACCGGAGCCGGCGGCGACGCTTGTTGCTCAGCTGCCCGGTGCCGATCCGCTCGTTCGGGCCTACCGTCGCTTCGGGTACATGCCGGCGCGTATCGCCGTGCACCGGGACCCCATCTACATGCCGGCCGCGTCCGCGGACTGGTCGTCGTTCAACATCCTGCGAGACGGCGACTACGCAGAGGCGTCGATCGCCTACCAGCAACTGCGCGGCGACGTCACCCTCTACAAGAGTTGGGCGCTCAACCGCCGGCAGGAGCCGACGCAACTGCTGGCGGAGACGACCTTCCGCCACCCCGTGATCACGCCGGACTTCATCCGGGCGCAGTCCGTGCTGCACGACAGCAACGGCCGCGATGGGCTCTGGTTCGCTGGCAGTCACGTTCTCGACGTGGACAGCCAGGAGAGCGCCCTCGTCACCGCTATCCGGGTGGCCGCCAAGCTGTCTCCGCTCTCAGCGAACCGCCGCCGGCTGGGCACGTTGCCGCCATCACCGGTGATCCCCTGACCATCCGCCGAACCTCGCGTCCTGGTCGGGCAGGGTGCCCCTGAGGGGCTGCGGCGCGTGCGTGGCCGCGGCCCCACACCCGGGCGCGACTTCGACCTGGCCGGCAGGCGGATGGTCTTCGTCGACCCGTCCGACGGCCCTGCTGCGGGACACCCCGGGCAGCTGTGGTCGGCCCAGCGCGGTGAGGGAGGTCCAGGCGGCGACGGCGTCCGGTAACGCGCTGAGCCTGTTGTCATTCAGGTCGAGGGATCTGAGCGAGGTCCAGGCAATGACGGTGTCTGGCAGGGTGTCCAGGTTGTTGTCGGACAGGTCGAGGGCACTCACGCGAGCCGAGCCGGACTCTCGCACAGCAGCTCGGCAAGATCGCCGCTGGTAAGGCCGAGGCCGCCGAGCTTGACATGCCCGTTGGTAGCGGCAGCTGTGCGGTGCCTGGCCTCGACAAGCGCGCCGTCGTCCATGCCGAAGCAGCGTAGTCCCTTGTGCACAGTCGGTATCACCGACCGGGGCGGCCCCGCTGCCTCCGGGCCGCGACCGGGAAGACCCGCTGGCAGGCCGCCGACCGCCGATTGGCCGTGGCTGACCCGCGCTGACCAGGCATAGCGTCGGTGGCATGGAGATCGCACAGGCGCAGCAGTTGTGGAAGCCGGAGCCCGGCTGGTTGAACACCGCCTCCTACGGGTTGCCGCCCGAGCCGGCCTGGACGGCGTTGCAGGAATCCCTCGCCCAGTGGCGTGTCGGCAGCACCTCCTGGGAGGGCTGGGGCGACTCGGTGCAGCGGGCCCGTACCGCGTTCGCCGGCCTGATCGGGGTGCCCGACGTCGACGTGGCGGTCGGGGCGACGGTCTCCCAGATGCTCGCGCCGGTGGCGGCGTCGCTGCCGGCCGGCGCCACCGTGGTCGTTCCGGAGGTCGAGTTCACCTCGAACCTGTTCCCGTGGTTGGTGCAGCAGGAGCGGGGGGTGACCGTCCGCACCGTGCCGGCGGACCGGCTGGCCGACGCCGTCGACGCCGACACGGACGTGGTCGCGTTCAGCCTGGTGCAGTCGTCCGACGGATCCGTCGCCGGGTACGACGAGATCGTGGCCGCAGCCCGCGCGCACGACGCGCTGGTGGTGGTGGACGCGACCCAGGCGTGCGGGTGGCTGCCGTTCGACGGCGGCCGGGCCGACGTGGTGGCCGTGGGCGGCTACAAGTGGCTGATGAACCCGCGCGGCACCGCGTACGCCTATCTCGCCCCCGCGCTGCGCGAGCATCTGCGTCCGGACGCGGCCGGCTGGTTCGCCGGCCAGGACCCGCACGCCTCCTACTACGGCCTGCCGTTGCGGTTGGCCGACGATGCCCGCCGGTTCGACATCTCGCCGGCCTGGTTCAGTTGGGTGGGCGCGGCCCCGGCCATGGGGTTGGTCGCCGAGATCGGCGTGCCGGCGGTCCAGGCGCACGACGTGGCGTTGGCCAACCGGTTCCTGACCGGCCTGGGTCGGCCGGCGGGGGACAGCGCCATCGTCACCGTCGACGTGCCGGACGCCGAGCAGCGCCTCGCGGCGGCCGGCATCCGGGCGGCGGTCCGGGCCGGCCGGGTCCGCGCCTCGTTCCACCTCTACTCCACCGAGGCGGACGTGGACGCCGCACTGGAGGCGCTGACGGGGTGACCCGGCTCAGGCCAGGTGACCGCCGATCTTCGTGTACCCGCGCAGCAGGTCCCGAGAGATGATCAGGCGCTGCATCTCGTCGGTGCCCTCGAAGATCCGGTACAGCCGGACCTGCCGATACCAGCGTTCGATGGGCAGCTCGCGGGTGTAGCCCATGCCGCCGTGGATCTGGAGCACCCGGTCGACCACCCGGTTGACCATCCCGGCGCCGTAGAGCTTGCCCATCGACGAGGCGTGCCGGGGGTCCAGGCCCTGATCGACCGTCCACGCCGAGCGCAGCACCAGCCAGCGCGCCGCCTCCAGTTCGGTCTCCGAGTCGGCGATCATCCACTGGATGGCCTGGTTGGTGCCGATCTTCGCGCCGAAGGTCTCCCGGGTGTTGCCGTAGTCGATCGCCATCTGCAGCACCCGCTCGGCGATGCCGATGGCGTGTGACGGGATGGTGTAGCGACCCTTGCCGATCCACTCCATGCCGAGGGTGAAGCCCTGCCCGATCTCGCCGAGGATGTTGCGGTGCGGCACGCGTACCCCCTCGAAGATGAGCGACGCGGGCCCGCCCTCGCCCATGGTCTGGATGAACTCCGAGCGCCAGCCCATCGCCCGGTCCACCAGGAACGCGGTGGCGCCGCCGTTGCGGGCGC
This sequence comes from Micromonospora sp. NPDC050695, assembly GCF_040654415.1. NCBI lineage: Bacteria > Bacillati > Actinomycetota > Actinomycetes > Micromonosporales > Micromonosporaceae > Micromonospora > Micromonospora sp. NPDC050695. Next base: position 121,812 of record NZ_JBFAHZ010000016.1, on the reverse strand, counting down.
CCTTCTCCCGGTCGGTCACCGCCACCACGATGGCGAAGTCGGCATCGTGCCCGCCGGTGATGAAGGTCTTCTCACCGTCGAGGACCCAGTCGTCGCCGTCGCGCCGGGCCGACAGCCGGATGTTCGCCGCGTCCGACCCGGCGCCCGGTTCGGTGATGGCGAAGCAGGAACGCCGCTCACCCTCGATCGTCGGGATGAGGAACTCCCGCTTCTGCTCCTCCGTGGCGTGGAACAGGATGTTGTCCGCCTCGCCGCCGAAGCGGAACGGCACGAACGTGCGGCCCAGCTCCGTCCAGATCAACGACTGGAGGACGGCCGGCAGGTTCATGCCGCCGTACTCCTCGGGGGTGGCCAGGCCCCAGAAGCCGAACTTGCGGGCCTTGAGTTGCAGCTCGCGCAGCTCGGAGTGGTCCAGGCCGGGCTGGTGCGCCCGTTCCCGGCGGAGCACCTCCGCCTCCAACGGCATCACCTCGCGGCTGATGAACGACCGGACGGTGTCCCGTACCGCCCGCTCCTCGTCGGTGAGCGAAAAGTCCACGGTGGTCCTCCTGGCGTCGGCGCTCCCGGTCACCCTTAAACTAGCGGTGTAAGTTTTGCCGCGTCCAGACCCGGCCGCCGCGACCGCGAGGAGCGCAGTGCCCCGACCCCGTCAGCCCCGGCTCACCCGGCAGCTCATCGTCGAGACCGCCACCGCGCTCATCGACGCCGAGGGCATGCCGGCGTTCTCCACCCGCCGGCTCGCCGCCGAGCTGGGCGTGCGGGGGCCCTCGCTCTACAACCACTTCGCCACCAAGGACGAGATCCTCGACGCGGTCGCCGACACTGTCACCGGCGCCGTCGACACCAGCGGCTTCGCCGGCCGGGACTGGGTCGCGGCACTGCGCGACTGGGCCTGGTCGTACCGGCGGGCGCTCACCGCGCACCCGAACATCGTGCCGTACCTGGCGCAGGGCCCCGGTCGCCGACCGGCCGCCCTCGCCATGGCCGACGCGGTCTACGGCGGCCTCGTCCGCGCCGGCTGGCCGCCCGCGCGGGCCACCCACATCGGCGCGGCACTGCGCTACTTCGTGGCCGGGTCGGCGCTCGGCTCGTTCGCCCGCGGCTTCGTCGAGGACCCCGAGCTGTACGCGGCGCACTACCCGCACCTGCGTCAGGCGCACCGGCTCGCCGAACACCAGCAGAGCGTCGACGAGGGCGCCTTCGCCCTCGGCCTGGACGCCCTGCTGCACGGACTGGCCGCCGAGTACGCCCGCACCGTCGACCCGGTGGAGTCCGGCCGGCCCAGCGGGTAGCGTCCAAACTCCCAGCGCTAGTTTCACCGCCGCCGCCAACCCCGCCGTCGCCATCGCCCCACCCCCGAAGGGACGCCATGGACCTCGCCGCCCCGCCGTCGCAGCTGCCCGACGCCCTGCGCCTCAGGCGCCACCTGCACATCGGCGGCGAGTGGGCCTCTCCCGCCGGCACCGACGTGACCGACGTGGAAGCCCCGAGCACCGGCGAGCTGATCGGGCAGGTGCCCGCCGGCACGGCAGCCGATGTGGACCGTGCCGTGGCGGCCGCCCGCGCCGCGTTCCCGGCCTGGGCCGCCACCGCGCCCGCCGAACGCGCCGCGCACCTCGACCGGCTGCACGCCGCGCTCGCCGCGCGGGCCGACGACCTCGCCCGCACCATCGCCGTCGAGCTGGGCGCCCCGCTGAAGCTCGCCACCCGGGTGCAGGTCGGGCTGCCACTGACCGTGCTGCGCGACCACGTCACGCTCGCCGCCCGCCCAGCGGTCGAGGAGAGCATCGGCAACTCCCTCGTGGTCCGCGAGCCGATCGGCGTGGTCGGCGCGATCACCCCGTGGAACTACCCGCTGCACCAGGTGATGGCGAAGCTCGCGCCCGCGCTGGCCGCCGGCTGCACGGTGGTGCTCAAGCCCAGCGAGCTGACCCCGTTGACCGCGTACCTGCTCTTCGACGCGGTCACCGAGGCCGGGTTGCCGCCGGGCGTGCTCAACCTGGTCCCCGGCACCGGGCCGGTGGTCGGCGAGGCGCTCGCCGGGCACCCCGACGTCGACCTGGTCTCGTTCACCGGGTCCACCGCCACCGGTGCGCGGATCATGCGACTGGCCGCCGACCGGATCGCCCGGGTCGCGCTGGAGCTGGGCGGCAAGTCCGCAAACGTGATCCTCCCCGACGCCGACCTGGCCACCGCCGTCAAGGTGGGCGTCGGCAACGCCCTGCTCAACTCCGGGCAAACCTGCACCGCGTGGACCCGGATGCTCGTGCACCGCGACCGGTACGACGAAGCCCTGCACCTGATCGCCACGGCGGTGGCCGGCTACCGGCTCGGCGACCCGTTCGACCCGGCGACCCGGCTCGGCCCGTTGGTCTCCGCCGCCCAGGCCGAGCGGGTGCGCGGCCACATCGACCGGGCCCTCGCCGACGGTGCCCGGCTGGTCGTTGGCGGGCCTGACGCCCCGGTGCCGGCCCGGGGGCACTTCGTCGCCCCGACCGTCTTCGCCGACGTGCACCCCGACAGCGCGCTCGCCCAGCAGGAGGTGTTCGGCCCGGTGCTCGCCGTCATCCCGTTCGCCGACACCGACGAGGCGGTCGCCATCGCCAACAACTCGACGTACGGGCTGGCCGGCGCGGTCTGGTCCGCCGACACCGACGCGGCGCTCGCGGTGGCCCGGCGGCTGCGCACCGGTGCCGTCGACATCAACGGCGCACCGTTCAACCCGCTCGCCCCGTTCGGCGGCTACAAGCAGTCCGGCCTGGGCCGCGAGTTGGGCGTGCACGGGCTGGCCGAGTTCTGCGAGCTGAAGGCGATCCAGCGATGACCGACCCCGAGCTGTCCCCGGCCGCGCCCTCAGGCCGGCCCGAGCCGTCCCCGGCCGCGCCGGGCGGCGGCACCGAGCCGGCGCCCGCGCCGGTCATTGTTCGCGCGCTCGTCGCGCGCGGATCCGGCGCCGAGCTGCGGGTCGAGCGGGTACGCCTGCCCGCGCCCGGCACCGGCGAGGTGCGGGTGACGATCAGGGCGGCCGGGGTCTGCCACTCCGACCTGTCCATGGTCAACGGCACCCTCGCCGCGAGGTTTCCACTGGCGCTGGGGCACGAGGCGACAGGTGTGGTGGCCGAGGTCGGGCCGGGCAGCCACCTGACGGTCGGCACTCCGGTGGTGCTCAACTGGGCACCGGCCTGCCGGGCCTGCTGGTGGTGCCGGCGCGGCGAGACGTGGCTCTGCGCCGACACGACAGCCCCGACCGTGCCGCGCGGCGAGACCGACGACGGGGTTCCGCTGCACCTGACCCTCGGCCTCGGCGCGCTCGCCGAGGCGGTGGTGGTACCCGAGCGTGCCGTCATCCCGATCCCCGCCGGTCTGCCGCCCGAGCAGGCCGCACTGCTCGGCTGCGCGGTGCTCACCGGCGTCGGCGCGGTCCGGAACACCGCCCGGGTGGCACCCGGCGAGTCGGTAGCCGTCGTCGGCCTCGGTGGGGTCGGGCTCGCCGTGCTCAGCGCGGCCCGCCGGGCCGGCGCCACGACGATCCTGGCCATCGACGTCGCCGAGGCGAAGCGGGACCTGGCGCTCGCCGCCGGGGCGACCGACTTCCTGCTCTCCGACGACCGGCTCTCCAAGGAGGTGCGGGCCCGCACCGAGAGCCGCGGCGTCGACCACGCCTTCGAGTGCGTCGGTCGGGCCGCCACCATCCGCGCCGCCTGGCGGCTCACCCGGCGTGGGGGAGCGGTGACAGTGGTCGGAATGGGAGCGAAGGACGACATGGTCAGCCTCGGCGCGCTGGACATCTTCCACTCCGCGCGCACCCTGCGCTCCTCGGTGTACGGCTCGTCCGACCCGGACCGGGAGGTGCCGGTGCTGGCCGCCGAACTCGCCGACCGTGCACTGGATCTGGGTGTGCTGGTCAGCGGAACGATTCCGTTGGACGAGGCGCCCGCGGCGTTCGACCGGCTGGCGCGGGGCGAGGGCGCTCGCTGGGTGGTAACCCTGGACTGACCCTCGTCACAGCCGCGATCTCAGCACGTCGACCTCGCAGCCGGGTGCCCACGGGTCGAAGCCGTGCTCGACGAGCCAGCGGACCCCCAGCAGGCTTCGCAACGACCACCATGCGCGGATCACGTCGAGGTCGACGTCGGCGCGGTAGCCGGCGAGGACGTCGCCGAGGTGCTCCTCGTGGCCGAGCGTCAAGGTGGCCAGGTCGAAGAGGGCGTCGCCCTGGCCCGCCTCGGACCAGTCGAGCACGCCGGTGACCTCGTCACCGTCGACGAACACGTGGCTGATCTGCAGGTCGCCGTGGGTGAATACCGGCGTCCACGGTCGGAGCGCCGCCTCGGCGACCTGGCGGTTGCGGGTCACCAGGTCGGTGGGGAGGACGCCGGCGGTGATGAGCCACTCGCACTCGGCGTCGAGTTGTGACGCCGCCTCGTCGCGGCCCCGGCCGGGCCATGGCGGTAGCGGCGCGTCGTGCAGCGCGCGAGCGGCGGCCCCGGCCGCGGCCCACGCCGCCGGCGACGCGGTCGACGGCTGGCCGAGGCGACCAAGAGCCGTTCCGGGCAGGGCGGCGAGCGCGAGCACGGGCGGCCTACGCCAGAGGACCTCGGGGGTCGGGACGGGCGCCAGCGCCATCGCCTCGACCTCGACGTCGGTACGCCCCGGGTCGGCGCCGATCTTCAGGAACACGTCGCCCACGCGCAGGGTCGCGCGTTCCTGGTGGGCGACGACGACTTCGACGTCCGGCACAGCGGCCATTGTCGCGACACGACCATCGACGGCCAAGCGGTTTCTCGGGACGACGGGCGCGGTTGGCCAGGCGCCCCGGGCTGACCCCGGACGGAGTCAACCCTGGGCGTCCTGGTGACGCGAGCCGTGCGGCTGGTCAGAAGGGCGGGGCGTCCTCGCCCATCAGGGCCAGCACGACGCCGCCCTTGCCGCTCTTGAGTCCCTGCACCACGACCTTGCCGGTGCTGCCGTCGGGCAGCTCCAGGGTGAAGGTCTTTCCAACTGCGTTCTTGGGGCCGTTGCCGGCGCTGTTGGCGGGTCGGAAGTCGCCCGCCCACGGCGGAGTCCCGCCCCTACGGGCCGGCTCGGCGAAGAGCGCGGCGGTGCCGGGGGTCCTGGTGCCGTCCGAGGAAAGGAGGACTGAGGCGCTGCGAAAGGTAGCCATATGCGCCAAGGCTAACCCGGAAAGCGTCCGATCGGGGCACCACAGCTGCCCGTGACGGCGATTCGGTCGGCTTCTGGCTCCCGGCCGTTGCGCCAGGAGCCATACCTAGCAGTACTATGCATCGTACTTCTAGGTTTAGGGGCAGGAGGTTTTCGTGAAGGTCGCCAAGGACCTGGTCGCCGCCTCGGCGACGCCGATGGTGCTCGGCATCCTGGCCGAGGGCGAGAGCTACGGCTACGCCATCATCAGGCGCATCAACGAGTTGTCCGGGGGTGAGCTGGACTGGACCGAAGGGCTGCTCTACCCGTTGCTGCACCGGCTCGAGCGCCTCGGCCACCTGGAGTCGAGCTGGCAGGCGGTCGCCGGCGAGCGGAAGCGCAAGTACTACCGCATCACCGACCGGGGCCTGGCTGAGTTGGCCGAGCAGCGCCGGCAGTGGGACACCGTGGTGGGCGCGCTCAAGGAGATCTGGCACGACCGCGCGCCGCTGACGGTGCACCCGTTGGAGGGTCTCGCATGACGGCACACGACGGGCCACCGGAGTTGGAAGCGCAGTTCGAGCAGTGGCGTCAGTACGTGCTGCGCCGCAGGGAGATGCAGGCGGTGGACGCCGACGAGTTGGAAGACCACCTCCGCGGCTCCGTCGACGAGCTCGTCGCCGCCGGCCTGAGCCCGGACGAGGCGTTCCTGGTCGCGGTGAAACGGATGGGCAGCCTCGACGACCTCTCCCGCGAGTTCGCCCGGGAACATTCGGAACGGTTATGGAAGCAGCTGGTGCTGACCGGCGACTCCGGCAGCCCGGTCGGCGGCACGCGCTCGCGCCGGGACCTGTGGGTCATGCTCGCCTGTGCGGCCGGTGCGCTGGTGTCCGTCAAGGCGCCGGCACTGTTCGGGCTGAGCTTCGCCGACGACGGCTCGTTCTACGCGCGCAACTTCACCCTGTTCGCGCTGCCCTGGCTGGCGGCGTACCTGGCCTGGCGCCGGGGGGCCCGACCGGCGGTGATCGCGGCGCTGGCGGTGCTCTTCGTCCTCGGCGCCGTGGCGGCGAACGCCTATCCCCTGGCGGACGATTCGCAGTCCCTGGTCGTCACCGGCATCCACCTCCCCATCGCCCTGTGGCTGGTGGTCGGTCTGGCCTATGTCGCCGACGACTGGCGCTCCTCGCGTCGACGCATGGACTTCATCCGGTTCACCGGAGAGTGGTTCATCTACCTGGTGCTGATGGCCCTCGGCGGCGGTGTGCTCGCCGCGTTCCTGTTCAACACCTTCGCGGCCATCGGGATCGTCCCGGAGGAGTTCATCTCGCAGTGGCTGCTGCCCGGTGGCGCCGCGGCTGCGGTCGTGGTGGCCGGCTGGCTCGTCGAGGCCAAGCAGAGTGTCGTCGAGAACATTGCGCCGGTCCTCACCAGGCTGTTCACCCCGCTCTTCACGGCCGCCCTGCTCGCCTTCCTCGTCGCTGTCGTCTGGACCAGCCACGGCATCGACGTCGAGCGGGAGGCGCTGCTCCTCTTCGACCTCCTGTTGGTCGTGGTGCTGGGGCTGCTGCTCTACTCACTCTCGGCCCGTGAGCCGCTGGCCCCGCCCGGCCCGTTCGACAAACTCCAACTCGCGCTCGTGGTCAGTGCGTTGGCCATCGACGTACTGGTGCTGCTGGAGATCACCGGGCGAATCACCGACGAGTACGGCGGTACGCCCAACCGGGCGGCCGCGCTCGGCGAGAACGTGATCCTCCTGGTCAACCTCGCGTGGTCGGCGTGGCTCCTGTTGGCCTTCATCCGCCGGCGTACGCCGTTCGCGACACTCGAACGCTTGCAGACCGGCTACCTGCCGGTGTACGCGGCGTGGGCCTGGATCGTGGTCCTCGTCTTCCCGCCGCTGTTCAGCTTCGCCTAGTCGGCGCCACCAACGCGACGCCGAAGCCGGCCCACCCGCCGCGGGTGGGCCGGCCCGCGGTCACTTGCCGGTGACGATGCCCGGGTTGATGCAGAGCCCCGGGTTGGCGCCGTTCTTCTCCGCGATCTCCAGACAGCGGGTCACCTTGTCGACTTTCGCGTTGGTCTCGGTGATCTGCTTGGAGATCTCGGCGTTCTTGCGGTCCTGCTCCAGGTTGCGGGTCTGCGCCAGCTTGTCCTGGAACGCCTTGATGTTGCCCTCGGTCTTGTCGTCGTGGTTCACCCGGGTGATGGTCACCGAGAGGATGTCCACGTCGGTGGCGAGGCGGGTCTCCGCGCTGGTCTTGATGTTGGCGGCGAACGGCTTCAGGTCGACGTTGAGGTCGCCGGTCTGGGCGTCGATCTTCTCGAGCGGGTTGTACGCGGCGAAGGCGTCGTTGACGGCGCTGTCGAGCTGCACACCCACCCGCTGACCCCGGAAGCTGCCGAAGTCGCCCTTGTAGTCCATGAACTGCTTCGGCGCGTTCTCCGGCTTGACCTGCCATTCGACCAGGACCTCGACGCAGGCGTCGGCGAGGGTCCCGGTGCGCACCCGTACGCAGTTGTCGCCGCCGATGTGGTCGTACTTCTGCCGGCCCGCGTCCCACTCGCCGACCTTCTGCCAGGGCGCCACCCACTTCAGGCCCGAGCCGGTCACCTCGCCGGTGGGCTTGCCGAAGCTGGTGACGATGCCGACCGAGCGGATGGGCACCGAGTGGGCGCTGGAGGCGATGCCGACGACAAGCGTGAGGGCGAGAAAGCCGAGCGCCGCGAGGGCGGCCATCCGCTTGACCGGCCGTGCGGGAGCGACCAGAGCGACGACGGCGCTGACCGCCAGGGCGACGGCGAAGACGATCGCCATGGTGAAGCCGACGGGCATGGGGTGGGGACCTTCCGATGGGCTGTGTGGATCATCAACCTAGGGGGTCCGGTCAAGTCGACGGGGTGGGGGAGTGGAGTTCGCGCACGTCACACGTGGGTCGAATATGGAGTCCATCGACATGGTTCGACTCCGGTGGCCCGCCGTAGGTTTCGTCCACGCGACGGGCCTGTGACCACGGTCACCGAATCGACCGTCGCCGCGACGTGCGGAGGATGAGGCGATGGCCGGGCAAGCGCTTCTGTCGGCCCGTGGGCTGACCCGCGACTTCCGGGGCTTCCGGGCGGTCGACGACGTCGACCTCGACGTGGCGTCGGACAGTGTGCACGCGCTGGTCGGCCCGAACGGCGCGGGCAAGACCACCCTGTTCAACCTGCTCACCGGCTTCCTGCGACCCAGTGGCGGCCGGATCGAGCTGGCCGGGCGGGACGTCACCGGGCTGCCCCCGGAGCAGGTGGCCCGGCTCGGCGTGGCCCGCTCGTTCCAGATCACCAGCCTCTTCCCCCAGCTGTCCGCCCGCGAGCACGTCGCGCTGGCCTTGCAGTCACCCAGCGGGCTGGGCTGGCGGTTCTGGCGCTCGGCGAAGCTGATGGATCGCTACACCGAGCGGGCCGACGAACTGCTGGCCATGGTGGGGCTGGCCGAGCTGGCGCACGCCCCCTCCGCGGCCCTGGCGTACGGCCGCAAACGCGCCCTGGAGCTGGCCATCGCCCTGGCGCTGGACCCGAAGGTGCTGCTGCTCGACGAGCCGACGGCGGGCATGGGCCTGGAGGACGTCGACCGCACCGTCGAGTTGATCGGTCGGGTCCGCCAGGGCCGGACCGTGGTGATGGTCGAGCACAACATGAGCGTGGTCGGCCGGCTGGCCGACACCGTCACCGTGCTCCAGGCCGGCAAGGTCCTCGTCGAGGGCCCGTACGAGCAGGTCCGCGCCGACGAGCGCGTGATCACCGCCTACCTGGGAGTGGCCGATGCTGCGCATTGAGAACCTGTCCGCCTTCTACGGCGAGGCGCAGGTGCTGCGCGACGTCAGCCTGGAGGTCTCCTCCGGCGAGGTGGTCACCCTGGTCGGCCGCAACGGCGCCGGCAAGTCCACCCTGCTGCGCTGCGTGATGGGGCTGCACTCCGGTCAACGCGGCACGGTCGAGCTGGACGGGCGGGACATCACCAGGCTGCCGGCGCACAAGCGGGCCCGCCTCGGGCTGGGCTGGGTGCCCGACGACCGGGGCAGCTACGCCACGCTGACCGTCACCGAGAACCTCACGCTGCCACCCACTGTCGGCCCCGACCCGTGGTCGCTGGAGCGGGTGTACGAGGCGTTCCCGGCCCTGCACACCCGACGGGACTCGGCGGCCACCATGCTCTCCGGCGGCGAGCAGCAGATGCTCGCGCTGGCCCGGGTGCTGCGGATGGGCGCCCGGCTGCTGCTCTGCGACGAGCCCACCGAGGGGCTGTCGCCACTGCTGGTGCAGCAGGTCGGCGACCTGCTGCGCGAGGCCAAGCAGCACGGGGTGACCGTGCTGCTGGTCGAACAGAACCTGCACTTCGCCACCGGTGTCGCCGACCGGCACTACCTGCTGGCCGAGGGACGTGTCGCCGAGGCGATGGACAACTCCGAGGTGCGCTCGCGTGAGCGCGAACTGCTCGCGTACCTCGGGATCTGATTTCTCTCAACGACGATCCGCGCGACGACGCGTGGGATGGATGGAGTGGGCATGCGCAGGACGGTGGGTGTGGCCGCGGCGTCGGCCGCGGTGGTGCTGGTCGCCGGTTGCGGCGGCGGTGGCCCCCAGTCGGGCGGCGAGGGGAAACTGACCGGCGACAAGATCGTGCTGGGCGTGCTCAACGACCAGTCCGGGGCGTACTCGGAGTTGTCCGGTAAGAACTCGGTGACGGCGGTGGAGATGGCCATCGCCGACTTCACCGCGAAGTACGGCGACAAGGCGGTGACCAAGGACATCACCGTGGAGACCGCCGACCACCAGAACAAGCCGGACGTGGCGAACTCCAAGGCCCAGGAGATGTACGACCGTAAGGGCGTCGACCTGATCCTCGACGTGCCCACCTCGTCGGCGGCGCTGAAGGTCGCCGACGTGGCGAAGGAGAAGAAGAAGCTCTACTTCAACATCGGCGCGGCGACCACCGACCTGACCGGCAAGAGCTGCAACAGGTACACCTTCCACTACGCGTACGACACGTACATGCTGGCCAACGGCACGGGGAAGACCACCACCGAGCAGATCGGCAAGAACTGGTACATCCTGTACCCGAACTACGCCTTCGGTCAGGACATGGAGAAGAGCTTCTCCACCGCGATCACGGCGGCCGGCGGCAAGGTCGTCGGCAAGGACGGCGCGCCGTTCCCGAACACCAGCGGCGACTTCTCCACCTTCCTGCTCAAGGTGCCGACGCTGAACCCGAAGCCGGACGTGCTGGGCACCATGCAGGCCGGCGCGGAACTGGTCAACGTGGTCAAGCAGTACAACGAGTTCAAGCTGCGCGACAAGGGCGTCGGCCTGGCGGTGGGGCTGATGTTCCTCACCGACATTCACTCGCTCACCCCGGCGGCGCTGGCCGGCACCACGTACACCGACGCCTGGTACTGGAACTTCGACGCGAAGAACCGGGAGTTCGCCGACCGGTTCCAGCAGAAGGCCGGCACCCGGCCGACGTTCGCGCACGCGGCCAACTACTCGGCGGCGTTGCAGTACCTGGAGGCGGTGCAGGCCGCCGGCACCGACGACGCGGACGCCGTGGTCAAGGGCCTGGAGGGCAAGACGGTCGAGGACGTCTTCCTGCGCAATGGCACGATCCGCGCAGCGGACCACCGGGTGGTGCACGACGCGTACCTGGCCCAGGTGAAGCCGCAGTCCGAGGTCACCGAGCCGTGGGACTACGTGAAGGTGCTCAAGACCATCCCCGCCGCGGAGGCGTTCCGCGCGCCGTCCGCGGACTGCAAGCTATGAGTGGTTTCGCGCAGAACACGTTCAACGGGCTGGTGAGCGGGGCGTTCTACGCCCTGCTCGCCCTCGGGCTCGCGGTCATCTTCGGCATGCTGCGGGTGGTCAACTTCGCGCACGGCGCGTTCTACATGCTTGGCGCCTTCGGGGCGTACGTGCTGCTCACCGAGGCGGGTGTGCCGTTCTGGGCGGCCCTGGTGATCATGCCGGTGGGGCTGGGTCTGCTCGGCATGGCGCTCGAACGGGCCGTGATCCACCGGCTGACCAAGCTGGATCCGCTCTACAACTTCCTGCTCACCTTCGGCCTGACGCTGATCCTGCAGGACCTCGTGAAGCTGCGCTACGGCGTGCAGTCCAGCCCGTACGCCACCCCGTCGGGCTTGAGTGGGACGGTGAACTTCGGGTTGTTCGACTTCCCGACCTACCGGGTGTTCATCCTCGGCTTCGCGGTGCTGCTCTGCGTCGCGGTGTGGTGGGTGCTCACCCGGACCCGGATCGGCATGGTGGTCCGCGCGTCCACCGAGCGGCCGGATCTGACCCGCGCGTTCGGCATCGACGTCGGGCGCTGGGTCACCCCGGTCTTCGGCTTCGGCATCGGGCTGGCCGGCCTGGCCGGGGTGCTGGCCGCGCCGATGCGCGCGGTCAACCCGCTGATGGGCGCCGACCTGATCATCGTGGTCTTCGCGGTGGTGGTGATCGGTGGGCTGGGCTCGATCTTCGGTTCGGTCGCCGCCGGCTTCGGCATCGGCCTGGTGCAGGCGTGGGGCGAGGCGTACCTGTCGCACTTCCCGATCGTGTCGCAGACGATCGTCTTCATCGTGATGGCCGGTGTGCTGCTCTGGCGTCCGGCCGGGCTGTTCGGCCGGGAGGAGGCGCCGGCATGACCAGTACCGTGGACACGCCCGCCGACGCGTCCCGCCCGGCCCCGCCGTCCGGGCTGGTCGCCGTCGCCCGCGCCCCCGGCTGGGTGCGCTACGCGCTGCTCGCCGTCGGGCTGGCCGTCGCGGCGTGGCTGCCCAACGGCCTCTACCCGGCGGTGGCGGTGGACATCCTCTGCTGGGCGTTGTTCGCCGTGGCGGTGGACCTGCTGCTGGGCTTCACCGGGTTGATGTCGTTCGGGCACGCCGCGTTCTGGGGCACCTCGGCGTACGTCACCGGGTTGGTGGCCATCCACGCCGGCCTGCCGTTCCCGCTCGCCGTGCTGGCCGGGGCGCTCGCCGCGGCCGTCCTCGCCGTGCCGATCGGGTACCTGGCGGTCAAGCGGACCGGCATCTACTTCGCGATGGTGACCCTGGCCTTCGCGCAGATGGTCTACTACGTCGCCAACGAGTGGCGGTCGGTCACGCAGGGCGAGAACGGGCTGCAGGGCGTGCCCCGCGAGTTCTTCGGCGCCGATCTCACCGACGACTACTACTTCTACTACGCGATCCTGCCGATCGTGCTGCTCGGGCTGGCCGCGGCCTGGCGGATCGTGCACTCGCCGTTCGGCCGGGTGCTGGTCGGCATCCGGGACAACCCGGCCCGGGCCCGGGCGCTGGGCTATCCGGTGCACCGCTACAAGCTGACCGCGTTCGTCCTCTCCGGTTTCATCGCCGGCCTCGGCGGTGGGCTGTTCGCGGTCGGCCACCGCTTCGTCTCGCTGGACGTGCTGCACTGGACCACCTCCGGCAAGGCCGTCATCGTGGTGGTGCTCGGTGGGATCGGCACCCTCTGGGGCGGGGTGCTCGGCGCCGCCATCGTCGTGCGCCTGGAGGACTGGTTGTCGTTCTCCGGGTTCGAGGCGATCGGCCTGGTCACCGGCGGCATCTTCGTCCTCGTGGTGGTGCTGTTCCGGCGCGGCATCTGGGGCAGCGCCGCCACGCTGGCGCAGCGGCTGGCGGCCCGCCGCCGGTAAATCCGGCGCGGGCGCATCCGCCGCGCGCCGTCGGAGCGAACCCCCGGGTAGAGACCGTCTACCCGGGGGTACGTCTGTGCTGACCGATCCGATGCCGGCCGAGGCCGTGGAGACCGCGCACAAGCGGGTCCGCCTGGCGGCCGAGGACCTGGACGGTAACCGTGTCGCCACGCTGATGCTGGAACTGGCCGACGAGTGGGGCGTGCCGGCCGTGTGGGAGCGGGTCTGCCAACCGCTGCTGGGCCGGCTGTCCGGGCGTAGCGCCACCGAGATCGCCATCGAGCGCGCCCTGTGCGAGGGCGTCCGGGTCGGATTGGACGTGCACCGCCGGGAGCCGGGCCGGTCGCTGCCCACCGGCGGGGTCCTGCTCGCCGGCGCCGAGATGGAGGCGCACGCTCTCGGCCTGCACGCGCTCGCCGCGGCGCTGCGGGAGCAGGGACGCGGCTGTCTGCACCTCGGCCCCGCGCTGCCCTGGTCGGCGTTGGCCAGCGCGGTGCGCAGGGCCCGGCCGCACACCGTCGTGCTCTGGTCGCAGACGCCGGTCACCGGCCGCGCGTACCGCCTGGTGCGGTTCGCCCGGGACTTTCCGTCCCTGCGGGTGTACGGCGCCGGGCCGGGCTGGATCGAGCCGCTCGGCGTTCCGGCGAGCCACCTGGGCACGCTGCCGGCCGCCGTCGACGCCTGCCTGGCCGCCCGCTGAACCCGCCGTACGGGGAGTGACGCCCACCACATGCGATACGGATCGGTTCCGTATCGTTAATGCCGCCCGTAGTCTGTTCGCAGTTACGAGTCTGGCCCGTCTCGAATTCTGTGGCGGGTGAAACCGGGGGGGAGAACCGGGCATGGAACTGCACGACAACACGGGACACCCGAGGAGGTGGGCGATCCTGGGGGTGCTGGTGATCAGCCTCCTCGTGGTCGTCCTCGACAACACGATCCTCAACGTCGCCCTACGCACCCTGGCCGACCCGGTGCACGGCCTCGGTGCCAGCCAGGGCGAGCTGGAGTGGTCCATCAACTCCTACACGCTGGTCTTCGCCGGACTGCTGTTCACCTTCGGGGTGCTCGGCGACCGCGCCGGCCGCAAGCGCTTCCTGATGATCGGGCTGGCGCTGTTCGGCCTGGCGTCACTGCTCTCCGCGTACGCCGACAGCCCCGCGCAGCTCATCGCGGCCCGCGCCCTGATGGGGGTCGGCGGCGCGGCCATCATGCCGGTGACGCTCTCGATCATCTCCAACGTGTTCGACCCGCGCGAGCGCGGCCGGGCCATCGGCGTCTGGGCCGGAGCGGTCGGCCTGGCCGTGGCGATCGGCCCGATCCTCGGCGGCACGCTGCTGGAGCACTTCTGGTGGGGCTCGGTCTTCCTGATCAACGTCCCGGTGGTCGTCGCCGGCGTGGTCCTGGTGGCACTGCTGGTCCCCGAGTCGCGTGACCCGCGCCCCGGCCGCGTCGACCTGCTCGGCGTCCTGCTCTCCGTGGTCGGCCTGGTGGCTCTCTCCTACGGCATCATCGACGGTGGTGAGCACGGCTTCGACCGTCCGGTGGCCTGGGGCTCGATCCTGGTGGGCATCGCGGTGCTGGCCTGGTTCGTGCGGCACGAGCTCCGCTCCGACCACCCGTCGCTGGACGTCCGGCTGTTCAAGGTGCCGCGCTTCGCCGCGCCGGTGGCGATCGTCGGCCTGGTGTTCTTCGCCGCGATGGGCGTGATGTTCTTCAGCTCGTTCTACCTGCAGCTGGTGCGCGACTACAGCCCGCTGCAGACCGGCCTGCTCTTCCTGCCCTTCGCCGGCGCCCAGCTGATCTTCGCGCCGCGCAGCGCCGCGATGGTCCGCCGCCACGGCGGTCGGGCGGTCGCCGCCGTCGGGCTGGGGCTGACCGTGGTGGCGCTGGCCGCGTTCGCCTTCATCGGCGCGTCCACCCCGATCTGGGTCGTGCTCGTCGTCTTCTTCATCCAGGGCGTCGGAATGGCCAACATCATGCCGCCGGCCACTGAGTCGATCATGTCGGCGCTGCCCCGCGAGAAGGCCGGCGTGGGCTCCGCGGTGAGCAACACCGTCCGCCAGGTGGCCGGCGCGCTCGGCGTGGCGGTCCTCGGCTCGGTGCTCTCCGCGGTCTACCGCAGTGACATCGGCGACGCGCTGACCGGCCTGCCCGCACAGGCTCGTGACGCGGCCGACGAGTCCATCTCCGGGGCGTACGCGGCGGCCGGGCAGCTCGGTCCGGCGGCGCCGACGCTGATCTCGGCGGCCAACGACGCCTTCGTCACCGCCATGCACTGGGCGGCGGCCCTGTCCGCGGTGGTCGCGGCGCTCGGGATGCTGGTGGTGCTGCGGTGGATGCCGGGTCGCGAGGCCCTGGCTCCGGCTTCGGCGGCACCCGCCACCGAGCCCGAGTTGGCCGGCACGGCCTAGGTTCGGCGACAATGTCGGACATGACGTCCACTGCCGACGCTCCGCGGTCGCCCGGGCGACCGCGGAGCGTCCGCGCCGATGAGGCGATCATCGAGGCCACCCTCGACCTGCTCGCCGAGGGCAGCACCATCGAGGCGCTCTCGATCGAGGCGATCGCCGCCCGCGCCGGAGTCGGCAAGGCCACCATCTACCGCCGCTGGGCCGGTAAGGAAGCACTACTGCTGGACGCGCTGCGCCGGCTCAAGGGCATCATGGCGCAGCCCGAGGGGCACTCGGTCCGCGACGACCTGATCCTGCTGGTCGGCGCGGTCGGCAAGAACGTCGACCCGCGCGCATCCAAGATCATGCCGTGTCTGGTGCCCGAGGTGAACCGCAGTCCGGACCACTTCCGGCTCTACCAGAACATCATCTCCCCGCGTCGGCAGCTGATGCGCGAGGTGCTGCGGCGTGGCGTCGACGAGGGCCTGCTCCGGCCCGACATCGACGTGGAGGTCACCATGGCGCTGCTCACCGGCCCGATGCTGATCCAACGGGTGCTGCAGTGGAACCCGGAGCTGGACGCGAAGACCCTGCCGGCGCAGGTCGTCGACGCCGTCCTGGACGGCATCCGCGCCCGCTGACCGGCCCGCGCCGCCCCGGTGGGTCAGCCCGCCGGGGCGCGCAGGCGGTGCAGGCGCAGCGCCAACTGCACCTCCAGCGCCCGCTCCGGCCGCTGCCAGTCCGCGCCGAGCAGCTGCCCGACCCGCTCCAACCGCTGGGTCACCGTGTTGACGTGCACGTGCAGCTGCTCGGCGGCCCGGGCCAGGCTGCCGCCCACCCCGAAATACGCCTCCAGGGTCTTGACCAGCGCCGTCCCGCGCCGGGCGTCGTAGTCGACCACCGGCCCCACCGTGGCGGTGAGGAACTGGGTCACGTCCTTCTCACCCCGGTCACCCACCGTGCCCAGCAGCAACCCGACGAAGCCCAGCTCCGCGGTGCTCGCCCCCTGACCGGCCCGCCCCAGCGCCCCGAGCGCGGTGAGGCACCGGTCCGCCTCGTGGAACGTGCCGGCCAGCGCCGTCGGCCCGGTGGCCGGTCCGCTCGCACCGGCGGTCACCGGGCGGCCGGTCACCCGGGACAGGTCCCGGGCCACTGCCCGGGCGCTGCCACCGGCGTCCTGGCCGGGCAGCATCAGGACGACCCGACCGTCGCGCGCCGCCGCCAGCCCACCCCGCGCCGAGGCGTACGTGGTGGCCCACGACAGCACCCGCTGCCGGGCCGAGCCCGTCGCCGCGATCGCGTCGTCGTCCACCGCCACCAGCACGTGCGGTGCGTCCAGGTCCACCCCGAGCCGGCGCGCCCGGCTGCGCAACGCGTCGGTGTCGCGCAACGGCCGGGCGATCAGGTCGTCCAACAGCTCGCCGCGGACCCGACCCTCCGCCTCCGCCACGGTCCGCCGGAACAGCAGCAGCAGCGCGGTCACCAGCGCCGCCCGCTCCAGGATCCGCTGGTCGGCGTCGACCAACTCGTCGTCCGGGCGCAGCACCAGGGCACCCAGGTTCTCCGCGCCCGCCACCACCGCCGCGTACCACAGTGGACCGCGGCGCACGCTGCGCCCCTCGGTACGCGAGGCGGCCACCGCCTCGACGATGTCCGTCCGATCCGGCTCGTTGATCTCACCCACCCGGGCCAGCAGCCGCCCCTCGGCGTCCAACGCCAGCAGCGCCCCGCCCAGCACCTCGGTCACCGCGGCGGCCACGTCCTCCACCCCGCCGCCCCGCAGCACCAGCGCGGTCATCCGGTCGTGGGCCGCCGCGGCCCGCTCCACCGAGCTGCTGTGCGCCCGGATGGTGGTGTTCGCCGCCGACAGCTCGGCCAGCGCCGAACGCGTCTCGGCCAGCAACCGGGCGGTGTCGATCGCCACCGCGGCGTGCGCGGCGAGGGACACCAGCAGCGCCACCTCCTCCCGGGCGAACGGTCGGGCGGAGCGGTTGGCCGCGTAGAGCACTCCGATCGAGGTGGACCCGAGCCGCAGCGGCACCCCGAGGATCGCCACCAGGCCCTCCTCGCCGACCCCGGCGTCGATCTCCCCGGTGTGGTGGAAGCGCTCGTCCTCGCCGTAGTTCGCCGTGACGTACGGGGCGCCGGACTGCGCCACCAGACCACCCAGGCCCGCGCCCATCGGCAGCCGCAGCCGCTGGAAGCGGGCCGAGACCGACCCGTCGGTCACCCGCATGTAGGTGTCGCCACGCTCGTCGTCGTTGAGCGTCATGTAGGCCACGTCGGCGCTGAGCAGGTTGCGGGCCCGGTGCACGATCGCCCGCAACACGTCGTCCAGGTCGCGCAGCCCGGCCAGATCGCTGACCGTGTCGTACAGGCCGGACAGCTCGGTCTCCCGGCGGCGGCGGCGCTCCAGCAACGCGCGGACCCGCAGCGCCACGGCCTTGGCCTGCTCCAGCTCGGCCAGCCGGTCGGCGGACACCCCGGCGGCCCGCGCGGCCACCAACGGTCCCTCGAACTCGACCGGAGCGGCCTCACGGGCGAGCAGCTCCAGGAACTCCACCGGCGACGACATGGTCGACATTGTGCTCGGGCGCACTAGTTGGCCGTCCAGCCCCCGTCGAGGGCGATCGACGCGCCGGTGATGAAGGCCGCCGGCGGCGAACAGAGGTACGCCAGAAGCTCCGCCACCTCGTCCGGCTCGATCAGCCGCTTGATCGCGGCCCGGGCCAGCATGATCTTCTCGACCACCTCGGCCTCGTCGATGCCGTGGCTGGCCGCCTGATCGGCGATCTGGCTCTCCACCAGCGCCGTCCGCACGTACGCCGGGTTGATGCAGTTCGCGGTCACCCCGTGCGCGGCGCCCTCCAACGCCACCACCTTC
Organism: Micromonospora sp. NPDC050695; assembly: GCF_040654415.1. NCBI lineage: Bacteria > Bacillati > Actinomycetota > Actinomycetes > Micromonosporales > Micromonosporaceae > Micromonospora > Micromonospora sp. NPDC050695. Next base: position 103,709 of record NZ_JBFAHZ010000016.1, on the reverse strand, counting down.
GACAGCCCCTCCAGGGCGTGCTTGGCCGACACGTACGCCGCCTTGTACGGCGAGGCGCGCAGCCCGTGCACCGAGGAGATGTTGACGATCCGGCCCCAGCCGCGGGCGTACATGTGCGGCAGCGCGCGACGGATCAGCAGGAACGGCGCCTCGACCATCACCCGCTGGATGTACTCGAAGCGTTCGACGGGGAAGTCCTGCAGCGGGGCGACGTGCTGGAGCCCGGCGTTGTTGACCACGATGTCCACGTCCACGTCGAGTCGGTCCACCGCGGCGGGGTCCGCCAGATCCACCCCCTCGGCCCGACCGCCGGCCTCGGCGGCCACCGCCTTGGCCGCATCCAGGTTGCGGTCCACCACGAGCACCTTGGCGCCGGCCGCGCCCAGCCGCAGCGCGCACGCCCGCCCGATGCCGCTGCCGCCCCCGGTGACCAGGGCGGTGCGACCGGCGAGGTCGACCTGTACGACGTGGGGGACCGCCACGGGTTCTGCCGTCATGGCGCAAGAAGTTACGAGCTGTGTGCTCTCCGGCACATGGGCCGGCGACACATACTCCGTACCAAAGCTGTGTGGCCCGCCCGCCCCGCGGCCCCGCCGCGCCTCGCGCCCTGCAAGATCGTGCTACATCCAGGATGTAGTGGCTTACCGGCGCTTCGTGGCCACTACATCCTGGTTCGAGCATGACCTTGCCAGCTGTCGGCCCCCGACGCCCGGGCGCGAGGGCGCGGGGGGCGTGTCCCGTGGGGCTGGTGGGAAGGCCGACGGTTAGGGTGTCGAACACACGTACTGCTGAGGGTTGGGGAGGGGGCGGCGTGCGCGTGCTCGGAGTCGACCCGGGCTTGACCCGGTGTGGGGTGGGCGTGGTCGAGGGCGTCCCCGGCCGGTCCTGCACCCTGGTCGCCTACTACGTGGTCTACACCGACCCGGCGGACGACCTGGCCCTGCGCCTGCTGCACCTGGACCGGTCGCTCGGCAAGCTGGTCGCCGAGCACCAGCCGGAGAGTGTCGCCGTCGAGCGGGTGTTCAGCCAGCACAACGTGCGTACGGTGATGGGCACTGCGCAGGCCAGTGGCATCGCCGTGCTGGCTGGAGCGCGCGCCGGGTTGCCCGTGCAGACGTACACCCCGAGTGAGGTGAAGGCGGCCGTGACCGGGTCCGGTCAGGCCGACAAGGCGCAGATGGCCGCGATGGTGACGCGACTGCTGCGGCTGGCCGAGCCGCCGAAGCCGGCCGACGCCGCGGACGCGCTCGCTCTGGCCATCTGCCACGTGTGGCGCGGCGGGACGCGCTCCAAGCTGGCGGCGGCGGCCGACCGGGCACGACGAGGAGGAACGCGATGATCGCCAGCGTGCGTGGCACGGTGACCGCGACGGGTCCGGACCAGGCGGTGATCGAGGTCGGCGGGGTGGGCCTGGCCGTGCACTGCGCGCCCGGGACGCTCGCCGAGCTGCGGGTCGGTCAGACCGCGCGACTCGCCACCAGCCTGATCGTCCGGGAAGACTCGCTGACCCTGTACGGCTTCGCCGACGACGACGCCAAGGCGCTGTTCGAGCTGCTCCAGACCGCCAGTGGGGTCGGCCCCCGGCTGGCCCAGGCGGTGCTGGCGGTGCACACCCCGGACGCGGTCCGCAAGGCGATCGCCAACGCCGACACGGCCGCGTTGACCCGGGTGCCCGGGATCGGCAAGAAGGGCGCCGAGCGCCTGGTGCTGGAGCTGCGCGACCGGATCGGCCCGGTGCCGATCGGTGCCGACGGCGTGGCCGGGGTGACCGGCGGCGGCTGGTCCGAGCAGGTCCGCCAGGCGCTGGTCGGGCTGGGCTGGACGGCCGCTCAGGCCGACCAGGCGGTGGCCGCCGTCGCGGAGACCATCGACGGTCCGACACCGCCCGTGCCGGTCCTGCTCAAGCAGGCCATCCGCCTGCTGGGCCGTACCCGATGAGCGAGACCGACGGCCTCGTCTCGGCGTACGTGAGCGACGCGGATCTGGATGCGGAGGCCACGGTACGGCCGAAGCGGCTGTCCGAGTTCATCGCCCAGGATCGGGTGCGTGACCAGCTCGACCTGTTGTTGCAGGGCGCGATGCGGCGGGGTTCGCCGCCGGACCACATCCTGCTCTCCGGTCCACCGGGCCTGGGCAAGACGAGTCTGGCGAACATCGTCGCCGCCGAGCTGGGTGCGGGCATCCGGGTGACCAGCGGCCCGGCGATCGAACGCTCGGGTGACCTGGCCGCGATCCTGACCAGCCTGGCCGAGGGCGACGTGCTCTTCATCGACGAGATTCACCGGATCGCGCGCCCGGCCGAGGAGCTGTTGTACAGCGCGATGGAGGACTTCCGGGTCGACGTGGTGGTCGGCAAGGGTCCGGGCGCTACCGCGATCCCGTTGGACGTCGAGCCGTTCACCCTGGTCGGGGCGACGACCCGCTCGGGTCTGCTGACCGGGCCGATGCGGGACCGGTTCGGTTTCGTCGCGCACCTGGACTTCTACGCCCCGGCCGACCTGGAGACGCTGCTGCACCGTTCGGCCCGGATCCTGGGTGTGCCGATCACCGCCGACGGCGCGTCCGAGATCGCGGGCCGGTCCCGGGGCACCCCGCGGATCGCCAACCGGCTGCTGCGCCGGGTCCGCGACTACGCCGAGGTCCGGGCCGACGGCGTGGTCACCCTGAAGACCGCCCGTGCCGCCCTGCTGGTGTACGACGTGGACGCGCTGGGCCTGGACCGGCTGGACCGGGCGGTGCTGACCGCGCTTGTCGACTCGTTCCGGGGTGGCCCGGTGGGGTTGTCGACGCTTGCCGTGGCGGTGGGGGAGCAGCCGGACACGGTGGAGGAGGTCTGCGAGCCGTTCCTGGTCCGGGCTGGCCTGCTGGCACGGACGCCGAGGGGGCGGGTGGCCACCGAGGCGGCTTGGCGGCATCTGGGGCGAACTCCACCGAATGGTACATTTGGTGTAGATGTCCCTCCCGCGCCCGATCTGTTCTCGTTGGACACCGATCAGCCGTGATGTGAACGTGATCTGTGCCGCATTCGGTGTTCTCAGGTGCAGGGATTAGACTTCGCCGCGGTCTGTACAGGACGTGAGATTCCGCCTCCGCTCCGGCACTCCCCGTGCCGGACAGGTGGCCAATGGGAAGGTCAGTAACCGTGCGATACGCAGCAGCGGGTGGCGGGGCCGGCGGTTTCACGCCGATCCTGATGATCGCCCTGCTCTTCGGTGTCATGTACTTCATGATGATCCGACCCCAGCAGAAGCGCCGCCGCGAGGCGGAGGCGATGCAGTCCGCGCTCGGCCCCGGCGACGAGGTCGTCACCATCGGCGGGCTCTACGGGACGGTGACCGGCATCGAGGACGATACCGTCCTGATCGAGGTCGCCCCCGGCGTGCAGACGCGCTACGCCCGGCCCGCCATCGCCCGGGTGGTCACCCGCGCGGAGCTGCCGAGCGAGCCGGCCCTCGGGGACGCGGACACCATCAAGGAGTGACCCTCCCTCCCGGGGTGGTGCGGTCCGGCGTACGGCCGGTCGAGCATTCTCCCAGGGGGCACCGCGCCCGACGGGGGAGCGGACGAGACGTGAAAACTGGATAGTTGGGTCGACGCCGGGCGTCGGCACGTTCCCGTGACCGTCGGCGTCCCGTCGGCGCGTCCGGCCAGCCGTGTCGGCGCCCCGCCGACCCAGGTCAGACCCGTCGGCCGGGACCCCCGGCCCGACACCGCCGCCGCTGCGCACAGCGGCGCGACCGTACAGGGAGACAGGACAGCCGTGGCACCACCTCAGGGACAGATGCGCCCCGGGCGGCAGCTCGCCGTGCTCGGGTTCATCTTCGTGGTCCTTTATCTTTTGGTGTTCTTCTCCGGCGCCAGCGGCAGCTTGAAGGACCGGCTCGAGCCACGGCTCGGCCTGGACCTGATCGGCGGCACCCGGGTGACGCTGGAGGCGACCAACTCCGTCGACGGCAAGCCACCGACCGCGGACAACCTCGAGGAGGCCCGCCAGATCATCGAGAGCCGGGTCAACGCGTTCGGCGTGGCCGAGGCCGAGGTGGTCACCGAGGGCAACCGGAACATCGTCATCTCCCTGCCCGGTGAGAACCGGGATCTGACCGACGTGGGCAGCGCCGCCGAGCTGCGCTTCCGCAAGGTGCTCAAGGCCGCCGACGGCAGCGGCGCGGCCGCCGCGCCGCCGGCCGCCACGCCGGCCCCGTCGGGCAGCGCCAACCCGACCCCGTCCGGCGCCGCGTCGCCGACCCCGTCCGGCGCCGCGCCGAAGGCGACCGCGTCGCCCAGCGGCGGCCAGGGCGGCATGGCCCCGGCGTCGCCCAGCGCCACCCCGACCCCGACCCCGTCGACCTCGCCGAGCGCCGCCGCGCCGTCGCCGAGCGCCAGCGCCGAGCCGGTGCCGGCCAGCATCGAGCAGCAGCGCAAGGCCGTCGAGCAGAAGGTCGGCGCCGCGTCGTGGCAGGCCGCCAACGGTTTGCAGGCTCCGGCCGACCTGGCGTCCGACCCGTCGCTCGCCGACAAGCTCAAGCCGTTCGGCGCGTTGACGCCGCAAGAGGTGGCCGTGCTGCCGGCGCAGATGCAGTTCAACGTGCCGATGATCACCTGCGCGCAGCTCGACAAGCGTCCCCCGGCGTCGATCTCCGACGCCAAGCAGCAGGTGGTCTCCTGCGAGGACGGCGCCTCCAAGTACCTGCTCGACCAGGCCAAGGTGCTGGGCACCGACGTGGACGACGCCGACGCCGTGCTCGACCAGACCAACGCCTGGGTGGTCAGCCTCGACTTCACCGGCGACGGCCAGGGCAAGTGGACCGCGCTGACCCGCGAGGCGTTCAACAACGAGGGCCAGGCCTGCGACGCGACCGCGCTCGGTCAGGACGGCAAGTGCCGGGTGGCCGTCGTGCTGGACAACGAGATCGTCTCCTCCCCGGAGATCCAGGGCGTGCTGACCGGCAACTCCCAGATCACCGGCAACTTCACCCAGAAGGACGCCAGCGCCCTCGCCGGCCAGCTCCGTTACGGTGCGCTGCCGGTGACCTTCGAGCAGCAGGAGGCGCAGAACGTCACCGCCACGCTGGGCGCCAGCCACCTGCGCGCGGGTCTGCTCGCGGCCGGCATCGGCATGCTGCTGGTCATCATCTACGCGTTCTTCTACTACCGGCTGCTCGGCTCGGTGATCTTCCTGAGCCTGATCCTCTCCGCGCTGCTGGTCTTCGGCGCGCTGGTGGTGCTCGGCCGGCAGATCGGCTTCACGCTCACCCTCGCCGGCATCGCCGGAATGATCGTCTCGCTCGGTGTGGCGGCGGACTCGTTCGTCATCTACTTCGAACGGTTGAAGGACGAGATCCGCGAGGGACGCAGCCCGCGTAGCGCGGTGTCCCGTGCCTGGATCCGGGCCCGTCGGACGATCATCTCGGCCAACGCGATCACGCTGCTCTCCGCGGTCGTGCTCTACGTGGTCTCGGTCGGCACGGTCAAGGGCTTCGCCTTCGCCCTCGGCCTGGCCACCGTGCTGGACCTCGTGGTGGTGTTCCTCTTCCGGCACCCGATCATGACGATGTTCGCCCGGACCCGGGCGTTCCTGTCCCCGCGGGTCAGCGGTCTGGGCCGGGCGCTTCCGGCCCGCACCCAGCAGACTCAGCCCCGCAACCCGCGCGCCAAGGAGGCCTGAGATGGCTCAAAACGGTCTGGCGAGCCGCCTCTACAACGGTGAGGCCGGTCTCAACATCGTCGGCCGGCGCAAGCTCTGGTTCGGCATCGCCGGAGTCCTGGTCCTGATCGCGATCCTCAGCTTCTCGATCCGTGGCTTCAGCCTCGGCATCGAGTTCGCCGGCGGCAACTCGTTCCAGGTGCCGGCCAGCGTCGGCACCCTCGATGACGCCGAGCGGGAGGTCAACTCGGCGCTCGCCGCCGAGAACACCGGCGTCGAGGTGGCCACGACCCAGAAGATCGGCGGCCCCGGTGGCGACTCGTACGAGCTGCGCACGCCGCAGCTCAGCGTCGAGCAGGCCAACGCGGTCAAGGCGCAGATCGCCGAGGATCTCGGCATCAACGTTGATCAGATCAGCGGCAACCAGGTCAGCGAGGCGTGGGGCAGCCAGGTCACCGAGCGGGCCGTGCTCGGTCTGGTCATCTTCATCGCGCTGGTGATGGTCTACCTGATCCTGCGCTTCGAGTGGCGGATGGCCGTCGCCGCCGTCTCCTCGCTGTTCATGAACCTGATCCTCACCGCCGGCATCTACTCGCTGGTCGGCTTCGAGGTCACCCCGTCGACGATCATCGGCTTCCTCACCATTCTGGGCTTCGCGCTCTACGACGTGGTGGTGGTCTTCGACAAGGTGCAGGAGAACACCCGGGGCATCACCGCCAACAACAACCAGACGTACGGCGAGGCGGCCAACCTGGCGATCAACCAGAGCCTGATGCGGTCGCTGAACACCTCCGTGGTGGCCCTGCTGCCCGTCGGTGGTCTGCTCTTCATCGGTGCCGGCCTGCTCGGCGCGGGCACGCTGAAGGACCTCGGCCTGGTGCTGTTCGTCGGTATGGCGGTGGCGTTCCTCACCTCCATCCTGGTGGCGACGCCGCTGCTGGCGCTGCTGAAGAACTACGACCCGCGGATCCAGGCGCACAACAAGCGGGTGCTGACCCGCCGGGGCGCGTTGGCCCGCGGCGAGGTCACGCCCAAGGGCGCCCCGAGCCCGGCCACGACCGACGCGATCGACGCGGACGTGGACCCGGAGGCGGCCGCGCTGGCCGGCGCCGCGCCGAAGGTGGGCGCGCGACCGGCGGGCAAGCGGCAGACCGGCACCCGGGGCGGTCGCCCCGGTGGCGGCGGCAACCGGCCCGGTGGCGCCAAGCGACGCTGACCGGGGCTGACCCGGGAGGAAACGCCCGAACGGCGTCCGGCATGCTGTGCGAGCAGCATTGCCGGACGCCGTCGTCGTTGGAAGGGAAGCGAGACAGTCGTGACGGAGACCCACAGCACCGCCGCCCGCGGGGACAGCGGCCCGGAGGCCGCCCGGCTGGTCGCCAGCCGTGTGCTGGACGTGCCCGACTTTCCCCAGCCCGGCGTCCTGTTCAAGGACCTGATGCCGCTGTTCGCCGACGGGAAGGCGTTCCGCGAGGTGGTCGACGGGATCGTCGCGTATCACGGGCGGGACGGCTTCGACGTCGTGGTCGGCATCGAGGCGCGGGGGTTCGTCGTCGCGGCGGCCGTCGCGTACGCGGCCGGGGTGGGTGTGGTGCCGGTGCGTAAGGCCGGCAAGCTGCCGCGCGTGGCGCACTCGGTCTCCTACGCCCTGGAGTACGGCGAGGCCACCCTGGAGGTGCACGAGGACGCCTTCACCGCCGGGCACCGGGCCCTGGTGGTCGACGACGTGCTCGCCACCGGCGGCACCGCCGAGGCGACACTGGACCTGGTCGAGCGGGCCGGCGGCACCGTCACCGGGTTCACGGTGTTGCTGGAGCTCGGCTTCCTGGGCGGCCGGGAGCGGCTGGCGCCGCGTCCCGTCCATGCCCTGCTGACCGTTTGACCCCGGTACCGCCGTCCGGGCCGGGCGTCGGCCGTCCGGCGGAGCGGCAGGGGACCGTCCGTGCGGGTAGCATTGCCCTTTGCTGACGCCGGCGGTACCCCGTCCGGCGACGCGAGACCAGGCCGGCCGATGTTCGGCCGGTGTGTTTCCGGCGAGCGGTGAGGAGGCCGGTGTCCCACGATGTCGTCCCTCCGGTGGAGGGCACGGTGCATCCGACAGGCGACGCTGACGGCTCGGTGACCGAGCGGACGGGTGACACGTCGGCCGGGGTGACGGGCAACGGCAGCGGCGCTGGCAGAGCCCCGGGCGAGAGCGCGGCGCTGCAGTCCGGTGCCGTCGAGGCGTCCCCCGGTGCGGACGGGGTGGTGGTCCCGTTCCCGACCGACGCCGGCGTCGACCCGTCGCCGAGTGGTGGTTTCGCGCTGTCCAACGCGCCCACCGGCCGGCGGGTCCGTGCCCGGCTGGCCCGGTTCAACGCGCCGTGGCAGACCTCGCAGGTCAGCGAGGTGCTGGAGCCGCTCATCGCGAGCCACCGGGAAAACCACCCGAAGGCCGACGCGCGGCTGCTCCAGCGCGCCTTCGACACGGCCGCGCGGTGGCACTCCGGGCAGTACCGCAAGTCCGGTGACCCGTACATCACGCACCCCCTGGCCGTGGCGACCATCCTGGGCAACCTGGGGATGGACACCACCACGCTGGTGGCGGCCCTGCTGCACGACACCATCGAGGACACCGAGTACACGCTCGACGCGATGCGTGCCGACTTCGGCGGCGAGGTCGCCCTGCTGGTCGACGGCGTCACCAAGCTCGACAAGGTCAAGCTGGGCGACGCGGCGAAGGCCGAGACGATCCGCAAGATGGTCGTGGCGATGGCCAAGGACCCGCGGGTGCTGGTGATCAAGCTGGCCGACCGGCTGCACAACATGCGTACCCTGACCTTCCTGCCCCGCCCCAAGCAGGAGCAGAAGGCCAAGGAGACGCTGGAGATCCTGGCGCCGCTGGCGCACCGGCTCGGTATGAACACGATCAAGTGGGAGCTGGAGGATCTGGCGTTCGGGACGCTGTTCCCGAAGCGCTACGAGGAGATCAACCGACTGATCGGGGAGCACCAGCCGCAGCGGGAGTCGCTGTTGCGGCAGGTCACCCAGAAGGTCGGCACCGACCTCAAGGCCGCCAAGATCAAGGCCGAGACGACCGGCCGGCCGAAGCACCTCTACTCGATCTACCAGAAGATGATCGTGCGGGGTCGCGACTTCAACGACATCTACGACCTGGTGGGCGTGCGGATCCTGGTCGACACGGTGCGCGACTGCTACGCGGCGCTGGGAGTCATCCACGCCAACTGGCAGCCGGTGCCGGGCCGCTTCAAGGACTACATCGCGATGCCCAAGTTCAACATGTACCAGTCGTTGCACACGACGGTCATCGGGCCCACCGGCAAGCCGGTGGAGATGCAGATCCGCACGTACGCGATGCACCGCACCGCGGAGTTCGGCATCGCCGCGCACTGGAAGTACAAGGAGCACAAGGGCACCCAGATCGTCGGCCCGCCGGCGCATATCGACGAGATGACCTGGCTGCGGCAGTTGCTCGACTGGCAGCGCGAGGCGGCCGACCCGAGCGAGTTCCTCGACGCGCTGCGCTTCGACCTGTCCAGCCAGGAGGTGTACGTCTTCACCCCGAAGGGTGACGTCATCCCGCTGCCGACCGGGTCGACGCCTGTCGACTTCGCGTACGCGGTGCACACCGAGGTCGGGCACAAGTGCATCGGCGCGCGGGTCAACGGCAAGCTGGTGCCCCTGGAGTCGACGCTGTCCAACGGCGACGTGATCGAGATCTTCACGTCGAAGTCCGAGACGGCCGGCCCGACCCAGGACTGGCTGGGCTTCGTCAAGAGCCCCCGTGCCCGGACGAAGATCCGCCAGTACTTCAACAAGGAGCGGCGCGAGGAGGCGATCGAGGCCGGCAAGGACGCGATCGTCAAGGCGATGCGCAAGCAGGGCATGCCCCTGCAGCGGATGCTCACCTCCGACGCGTTGATGTCGATCGCCCGCGACCTGCACCTGGCCGATGTGGCGTCGCTGTACGCGGCGGTCGGTGACAGCCAGGTCTCCGCGCAGTCGGTGGTGCAGAAGCTGATGGCCGCGTACGGCGGCGAGGAGGGCGCGGCGGAGGACATCGCCGAGACCGCCGTCGCCACCCGGCCGCCGCGCAGCCGGCAGAGCAGCAGCGACCCCGGTGTCGTGGTCCGGGGCGTCAGCGACGTCTGGATCAAGCTGGCCCGGTGCTGCACCCCGGTCCCACCGGACTCGGTGTTCGGCTTCGTCACCCGCTCCGGCGGGGTGAGCGTGCACCGCGACGACTGCGCCAACGCCGAGGACCTGCGCGCCCAGGCCGAGCGGGTGGTCGAGGTGAGCTGGAAGCTCACGTCCGCCTCGACGTTCCTGGTCGCCATCCAGGTGGAGGCGCTGGACCGGCACAAGTTGCTCGCCGACGTCACCCGGGTGCTCTCCGACGAGCGGGTCAACATCCTCTCCGCCACCGTCACCACCACCCGTGACCGGGTGGCGGTGAGCCGGTTCAGCTTCGAGATGGCCGACCCGAAGCACCTGGGTCACCTGCTGGCGACGGTCCGCAAGGTCGACGGCGTGTTCGACGCGTACCGGGTCACCTCCGGCGCCTGACGCGTACCCCGGACACGACAGCGCCCGCCGGCTCAGCCGGCGGGCGCTTCGTCGTTGCTCGGGGCCTCAGCCCTGCGGCGGGCTCATGGTGAGGTCGGTGATGACGACCTCCTTCTTCGGGTGACCACCGCCGGCCTGCTGGGCGAACGCCCCGTCGTCGCCGGCCTTGGCGACGTCCTTGACGATGTCCATGCCGCCGGTGACGCTGCCCAGGACCGTGTACGCGGGGTCCAGCGGCGAGTCGCCGTAGACGATGAAGAACTGGCTGCCGGTGCTGCCCGGCTGGCCGGAGTTGGCCATCGCGATGACGCCCTCCGGGTACGGCGGGCGCTTGTCGGTGGGCAGGTTCTCCTCGGGCAGCCGGAAGCTCGGGCCACCCGTGCCGTCGGTGTCGCGCCAGCCCTTGCCGGTGGCGCTCGGGTCACCGCACTGCAACACGTTGATGCCCTGGGTCACCAGGCGGTGGCACTTGGTGTTGTCGAAGAAGTTCTTGTCCGCGAGGAGCGTGAAGGCCCCCGCCGTGCACGGCACCAGCGACCGGTCGACCTTGGCCGTGATCGGCCCGAGGTTGGTGGTGATCGTCATGGTTTGCACACCCTTGGCGGACTGCTGGTTGCTCGGCAGCCCGACATCCTTGATCTGCGGCGACCGCTGGTCCGCCGGCACCTCGTTGTAGACGCACTCGGACGCGCCGGCCGCCGGTGCGGCGGTGTCGGTCTTGTCGTCGTCGCCGCCGAGGCTCATCGCCAGCCAGACCGTGCCGGCGACCACGAGCACCAGCGCGGCGCCCGCGCTGACGATCGCCTGCGTCTGCCGACGCTTGCGGGCCTTGCCCGCACGCTCGGCCATCTCCTTCTCGAGCCGGGCGCGTGCCGCCGCGCGCTGCCGCTCTCTGGTGGACGTCACGCCTGGATCCTCCTGGCTGTCTGTTTCCGGGTGCCGCTCGGGTGGGTGGTGCGACCGGTCAGCCGGCGCTCGGGCTGCTGGCCGGGGCACCGGACGGCGACGGTGCCGCGTCGGTGGCCGGCTCGCCGACCGTGAGGCTCTGGATCACCACGTCGGTCTTGGGCTTGACCTTCGCCCCGGTCCCATTGTCCACGGTCGGCAGGGCGCCGATCTTCTCGACCACGTCCAGCCCGCCGGTGACCTTGCCGATCACCGGGAACTTCGGGTCGGTGGTGGTGAAGTCCTTGAAGAAGATCAGGAACTGGCTGCCGTTGCTGCCCGGCGGGTTGGAGATCATCGCCACGGTCCCCTTGGGGTACGTCGGCGGCTGGCCGGGCGCCGGGCTGGCCGACGGGGAGGCCGACGGCACGGTCGGCACGTCCTCGTCGTAGAACGAGTAGGTGGGCCCGCCGAGGCCGGTGCCGCTGGGGTCGCCGCATCGCAGCGCGCCGTCGGCGGTGATCTCGTGACAGGTGGTGTTGTCGTAGAACGACCGGCTCGCCAGGTGGGCGATGCTCGCCGCGGCACACGGCGAGCTGGTGAGGTTGAGCTCGGCGGTGATCGGACCGCCCTGGTTGGTGGTCACGGTCATCGCCCGGGTGCCGGCGGTGGGCAGGCCCTTGGTCTCCGGCGTGCCGACGTCCTTGAGGTTGGTGTTGGCCGCCGCGTCCTGCGGCGTCCAGAGGCAGGTGTCCTCGGCGGCCGTGTTCTGCTTCGGGTCGGAGTCGAACGCCCCGAGCGCCCACGCCGAGCCGGCCACGATCAGCACGAGGACCAGGGCGGCGCCGACACCGGCCTGGATCTGCCGACGGCGCCGGGTGGCGGCGGCCCGGCGGGCCAACTGCCGATCGAGCTTGGCCCGCGCCAGTTTGCGCTGCCGGTCCCTGCTGGAAGCCACCCGTGCTCCCCTTTCCTCTGCCTGGTCGTCGCCGGCGGCCGGGCGTCCCGGCCCGTCCGGGCGTCACGTGTGCCGCGCCACACGCCCGCCAGAGTGTACGGCTAGCGACTGGGAATGTGGTGTACGAGGTCCACCCCGCTACGAGCAGCGCTTATCGGGAGTTGTCACTGTGCCCGGCGGGGCCGGCGGGACGGACGCGACAAACCGGTTCGCCGGGCGGTTAGGCTGCTGGGCAGGACGACAGTTCGACGGAAGGACAGCGCCCGTGCTCGTGGCCGGCTTTCCCGCCGACGCGTTCGGCACCAACTGCTACGTGGTGGCGACCGCGCCGGGGGAGCAGTGCGTGGTGGTCGACCCCGGCATCGGGGTGCTCGACCAGCTCGACGCGTTGCTCGCCGAGCACCGCCTGCATCCGGCCGCCGTGCTGCTGACCCACGGGCACCTCGACCACACCTTCTCGGTCGCGCCGGTCTGCGGTGCGCGCGGCATCACCGCGTACGTCCACCCCGGCGACCGGGAGATGCTGGCCGACCCCGCCAAGGGCCTGTCCACCGACCTGACGTCGCTCTTCGGCGGCCGGTTGAGCTACACCGAGCCGGAGGACGTGGCGGAGCTGACCGACGGCGCCACCCTCACCCTCGCCGGCCTGGAGATCGCCGTCGACCATGCCCCGGGCCATACCGGCGGGTCGGTGCTGTTCCGGCTGCCCGGTGCCGACTCGGGCTGGGAGGCCGACGAGATCTGCCTCTCCGGCGACGTGCTCTTCGCCGGGTCGATCGGCCGCACCGACCTGCCGGGCGGGAGCATGCCGGCCATGCTCACCAGCCTGCGCGACAAGATCCTCCCGCTGGCCGACGACACCGTCGTCCTGCCCGGCCACGGCCCCAGCACCACCATCGGCCGCGAGCGCGCCAGCAACCCGTACCTCGTCGAGGTGGCCGGCACGTCACCGGCCGCGCCCACCCGGGGCCTCTAGTTCTTGTCCGCGCCGCGCGCGGACCCACGACACCACCGCGCCGCGGGCGCGGGACCGCAAGGAGTACGACGATGAGCAAGCCCACGCCCATCTCCGGTTTCCCGGAGTGGACCCCCGGCCAACGGATGGTCGAGCAGTACGTGCTCGACAAGATCCGGGCCACCTTCGAGCTGTACGGCTTCGCCCCGCTGGAGACCCGCGCGGTGGAGCCCCTCGACCAGCTCCTGCGCAAGGGGGAGACCTCGAAGGAGGTCTACGTGATCCGGCGGCTGCACGCCGACGCCGACAGTGCCGGCGACGACCAGCTGGGCCTGCACTTCGACCTGACCGTGCCGTTCGCCCGGTACGTGCTGGAGAACGCCGGCAAGCTGGCCTTTCCGTTCCGGCGCTACCAGATCCAGAAGGTGTGGCGGGGGGAGCGGCCGCAGGAGGGGCGCTACCGGGAGTTCGTCCAGGCCGACATCGACATCGTCGACCGGGACACCCTGGCTCCGCACCACGAGGCGGAGATGCCGCTGGTCATCGGCGACGCGCTGCGCTCGCTGCCGATCCCGCCGGTGACGATCCAGGTCAACAACCGCAAGATCTGCGAGGGGTTCTACCGGGGCATCGGGTTGACCGACCCGGAGGCGGCGCTGCGGGCCGTGGACAAGCTCGACAAGATCGGTCCGGCGAAGGTGGCCGAGTTGCTGGCCCAGACCGCCGGGGCGAGCGAGGCGCAGGCCAAGGCGTGCCTGGCGCTGGCCGAGATCTCCGCGCCGGACGCCTCGTTCGCCGACGCCGTACGCGCGCTGGGGGTCACCGACCCGCTGCTCGACGAGGGCATCGACGAGCTGGTCCGGGTGGTGGAGACCGCCACCGAGCACTCGCCCGGCCTGTGCGTGGCGGACCTGCGCATCGCCCGCGGCCTGGATTACTACACCGGCACCGTCTACGAGACCCAGCTGCGCGGTTACGAGCGGTTCGGGTCGATCTGCTCCGGCGGCCGGTACGACAACCTGGCCAGCGCCGGCACCACCTCGTACCCCGGAGTGGGGATCTCGATCGGCGTGACCCGGCTGCTCGGCCTGCTCTTCGGCGCGGGCGAGTTGTCGGTCTCCCGTTCGGTGCCCACCGCCGTGCTGGTCGCGGTGACCGACGAGGAGCACCGTGGCGCCAGCAACCGGGTGGCCGAGGCGCTGCGACGTCGCGGAGTGCCGACCGAGGTGTCGCCCAGCGCGGCGAAGTTCGGCAAGCAGATCCGCTACGCGGAGCGACGGGGCATCCCGTACGTGTGGTTCCCGGGTGCCGACGGCGCGGCCGACGAGGTGAAGGACATCCGGTCCGGAGAGCAGGTCACGGCCGCTGCGGGGGAGTGGATGCCGCCGCGGGAGGACCTCACGCCGACGGTCAGCTGAGCGTCACTACTGGCGCGTACGGCCGCGGGGACCTACGGTTGCGTAAGTTACGCCACCGTAGGGAGTTTCTCGTGACCATGAGCACCACGCTGAGCCAGACCGCCCTGCTCGTCGAGTTGGAGCCGGTGGTCGCCCGCAACCTGGACCGCCACCTCTCGCTGGCCAAGGAGTGGTTCCCGCACGAGTATGTGCCGTGGAGCGAGGGCCGCACCTTCGACGGGCCGCTCGGCGGCGAGGCGTGGTCGCCGACCGACTCCACCATCCCCGACGTCGCCCGTACCGCGCTGATCGTCAACCTGCTCACCGAGGACAACCTGCCCTCGTACCACCACGAGATCGCCACCCTGTTCGGCCGCGACGGCGCCTGGGGCACGTGGGTGCACCGGTGGACCGCGGAGGAGGGCCGGCACGGTGTCGCGATCCGCGACTACCTGACGGTCAGCCGGGCGGTCGACCCGGTGGCGTTGGAGCGCGCCCGGATGACACACATGTCGGAGGGCTACACCAACGCCCACGGCGACGAGGTGCTGCACTCGCTGGCGTACGTCTCGTTCCAGGAGCTGGCCACCCGGATCTCGCACCGCAACACCGGCAAGGCCACCGGCGACCCGGTCTGCGAGGCGCTGCTGGCCCGCGTCGCCGCCGACGAGAACCTGCACATGGTCTTCTACCGCAATCTGCTCGCCGCCGCCTTCGAGCTGGCCCCGAGCCAGGCCATGCGGGCCGTCGCCGACGTGGTGGCCGACTTCCAGATGCCGGGCAACGGCATCGACGGCTTCGCCCGCAAGTCGGTGGCGATCGCCCTGGCCGGCATCTACGACCTGCGCCAGCACCGCGACGAGGTGCTCCAGCCGGTGCTGCGCCAGTGGGACGTGTTCAACGTGACCGGCCTGAACGCCGACGGCGAACTCGCCCGCGAACAGCTGGCCACCCAGCTGGAGAGCCTGGAGAGCGCAGCCCGCCGCTTCGAGGAGAAGCGCGACGCGAGAGCAGCCCGCCTAGCCCTCCGCTAACCACCGCTGCCCCCACCCCACCCTGTCCTCGTTGATCATGAGGTTGACGGGTCGTTCGATCATCGAATCGCCCGTCAACCTCATGATCAACCCCGTGGGTGTGGGTCGGGGTCGGGTCGGGGTTAGGGGAGGGGAAACAGGAGGCAGGTGCTTGTGGCGTGGGCTATCAGGCGGTTGGTCGCGTCGGTCAGGCGGGCTTCGGCCAGGGCGGTGCGGCGGCCGCTCTGCAGCACGGTGCCCTCGCAGCGCAGGACGCCGCTGTCCACGGTGACCGGGCGGAGGAACTTCACGTTCAGGTCCAGCGACGTGTAGCCGACGCCGGCGGGCAGCGTGGTGTGCACGGCGCAGCCGGCGGCGGTGTCCAGCAGCGTCGAACTGCACCATCGCGCGAGCGATGGCGATCCTCGGCGAGCGGTGGACGCTGGTGGTGCTCCGCGAGGTGTTCAACGGCGTACGGCGCTTCGACGACATGCGGGTGCGTACCGGCATCCCCCGTCAGGTGCTGACCAACCGGCTGGCCGCTCTCGTCGAGCAGGGTGTGCTACGTCGCGAGCCCTACCGGGAGCCGGGTAGTCGGCTGCGCCACGAGTACCGGCTGACCGAGAAGGGCCTGGACCTGTGGCCGGTGCTGGTCGCCGTGCTCGGGTGGGGTGACCGGTACCTCGCCGACCCGGAGGGCTCTCCGTTGAGCGTGGGGCACCGTGACTGTGGCGCGGAGGTGCGCGTCGAGCTGCGCTGCGCCGACGGGCATGAGGTCGCCGAGCCCCGCGACGTGCTGCCCCGTCCAGGCCCCGGCGCGCACCGTCGTACCCCCTGAGTCGGTCACCCGCGCGTCCGCGCGTCCGCGCGACCCTCACCGCAGACATCGACGGCCGTGCGTGTCCGAAACGCATATGGCGACGGTTCGGTGTGACGGCTGGTGTCGGCAGGCGTGTCAACGGTGTTGCGGCGATGTGACCGGTGAAGATCGGTGAATCCGGGCGAATCCAAGTCTTGTCAATGATCTTAAGCATGTGAATACTTCAGTTCATTCGGCCGGTTTCCCCAGATCGGCCGGGTTGCCCTCGGGTCAGCCACCCCCGGCCAGACCCGTCTCCCCCGCCCAGGAGGTTTGTTACATGCGACCCACGAGGTCCACGTTCCGCGTTGCGGCCACCGTCGCCGTGACCGGAGGTCTGGTCGTCGGCACGCTCATCGGCGCACCCGCCCAGGCCGCCCCCGCCGCGTCGCCCGACGCCGCCGCCGCCCTCTCCGCTGAGCTCGGCGACCGGTCCGCCGGCTCGTACATCGACGCCAGCGGCACATCCGTCGTCACCGTGACCGACGCGGCCGCCGCCCGTAAGGCCAGCAACGCCGGCGCCACCGTCCGGTACGTCACCCGCGGCGCCGCCGAGCTCAACCGGGCGACCGCCGAGCTGGAGCGTTCCGCCAAGATTCCGGGCACCGCCTGGTGGAGCGACCCGGTCACCAACCAGGTCGTCGTCTCCGTCGACAGCACCGTCACCGGCGCCAAGCTGGAGCGGGTCAAGGCCGCCGCCGCGCGGGCCAACGGCGCGGTCCGGGTCGAGGCCGAGGCCGGCGTGCTGAGCACCCGCATCTCCGGTGGCCAGGCCATCTACGCCGGCGGCGGCGGGCGCTGCTCGCTCGGCTTCAACGTGCGCAGCGGCAGCACCTACTACTTCGTGACCGCCGGGCACTGCACCAACATCTCGTCGAGCTGGTACTCGAACTCCGCCCAGACCTCGCTGCTCGGCACCCGTGCCGGCACCAGCTTCCCGGGCAACGACTACGGCATCGTGCGGCACAGCAACTCGGCCAACGCCGCCGGCAACGTCTACCTCTACAACGGCAGCTACCGGGACATCACCGGTGCCGGCAACGCCTCGGTCGGCCAGTCCGTGCAGCGCTCCGGCAGCACCACCGGCCTGCGCAGTGGCTCGGTCAACGCGACCAACGCCACGGTCAACTACGCCGAGGGCTCGGTCTCCGGCCTCATCCGCACCAACGTCTGCGCCGAGCCGGGCGACAGCGGCGGCTCGCTGTTCGCCGGCAGCACCGCACTCGGCATGACCTCCGGTGGTAGCGGCAACTGCCGCACCGGTGGCACGACGTACTTCCAGCCGGTCACCGAGGCGCTGAGCGTCTACGGCGTCAGCGTCTTCTGATCGACGCACCGCACGCGGGCCGCCGGAACACTCCGGCGGCCCGCGTCGCGCGTGCGGCCCGCCTCACGCGAGGCGATCCGGCCCCTGCGCTGGTCGCAGGGGATCCGGGGGTACGACACCCGGCAGAGCGGGACCGACGGAGGTGGCGCCACCGGTGGCCCACGCCAGGTGCGCCCGCCGGGCGGACAGGACCGCGAGCAGCGGCCAGAGTGACACCGCCACCGCCGTCACCCGCTCGGCCAACCCCGTGCGGGATCCGCTGGTCACCTCGAAGGCGCACCAGCCGAAGAGGGCCAGCAGCAGCACCGTGGCGCTCAACCCCACGGACCGGCGGAACGCCCACGGCGGCCGCGCGAGCCTCGGGTGTGCGGCGTCCGGACCGCGTGGCAGCCGCAGCGCCGAGCCGGCCGGCCACAACGCCAGGGCGAGGACGGCCACCGTCGCCGCGATGCCGTGGCTGAGCGAACCACCAACCGGCGGGCGGGGAAAGGCGACCAGCGCGATGGTGGCCACGCCACCGACCGCGAGCAGGAACCGGCTGGGCAGCCCGGCCGCGTGCAGTACGGCGGCCACCGAGAGATAGCAGCAGCCGAGCAGCACCAGGGCCCCGACCATGATCCAGGCGTCGGTGGCGTCCTGCCCGGCCAGCTCGCTGATGGTGTCCCGGATCGGGTCGTACCCGGCGGGCTGCCGCGCCTGCGCAACCGTCGAACCGGCCACCAGCAGCACGGGTGCGGCCGCCGCCGTGGCGACGGCCCAGTTCGGTACGGCGCGCATTTCGCCACGTTAACCGGCGAGACAGCCGGTTGAATCGGATTCGCCCCGACCGGCCGGGCCGCGCGCCTTGCCCTGCGATCAGCCCGCGCTGACCGTGGCGGCGGTGAGGATGACCGAGCCGCCCGGATACTGGCACTCGACCCGCAGCGTCAACTCGTCCGCCCCCTCGATGTCCGCCACGAGGTCCTGTGGGCTGTCCATGCGTGCCTCGAACTGCTGCCCCCGCGTCACCCGGGTCACCGTCCCGTCCTTCTGGCGGATCGCCACCTGCGCGGAGACGAAGACGACGCCGTCGCGGTCGTCCGGCGAGGAAAAGAACGGCCGTACGGTGGACGTCAGATCAAGGTATCGGCGTTGCACTCGGAATGTGACGTCGCGCTGCTTGTCCGCACCGGAATTCGTCGGGCAGCCAATGACGATCGGACGGTCGTACTCGGGCTGACCGGCCAGTTGACGGGGAAGCTTTCCGAGATTCGCCGCACCGGCCTCGACGGCCAGGGTGTCCAGTCGGACCGGCGAGGATCCGCCATTGGCCGGTGGCGTGCCCGGCTCGGGATTGGTGAGAGGAGACCGGGCCGGGCCGGCGCTCGTCGTCACCGTGGCCGCCGGCGTCCCGCCCCCGGACCCCCAGCCGAAGTAGTCCCGTGCCAGGGCCGTGGCCGCTATGACCACCGCGATCCCCGTCAGGATCAGAATCGCCCGCGCGACGCGGTAGCCGGATCCCGGCGTTGACGTCGGTGATTCGGTGGAATCCTGCATGTCCGGCATCTACCCTCCGATCACATCGCGTCGGCGAAGAATACTCTGCCGCGAGTGCTGGCGAGTTCCTGATAGCGTGCCGATTCCGGACCGAAGAACGAATTCACTCCCCATCCGACGTTGACTTCTGCCGATGCAGGGGGTTTTGCGGTGAGCCAACCCGATCCGCGGCCAGAAAAGCCCGAACCCGCTCCGATTGATCCGCCACCACCGCACGGCGGCGAGGTGCCGCCACCCTTCGCGGGCGCTGGTGACCCTCCCCGTCCACCGGCCCCGCCCGCCGCGAGCCGCAGCCCGCTCGGCCTCGTGGTGATCGCCGTGGCAGCCCTGGCGCTGCTGGTGGCGCTCGGCTCCGCCGCCCTCTCGTGGCGGGCGCTGGACCAGGCGCAGACCGCCCGCGACATCGCCTCCGCCCGGCAACCGGCCGGCTCGACCAGCACCGGGCCCGGCACTCTTCCGTCCAGTACGCCCGGAGCGGCCGACCCCCCGCAGACGCCCACCGCGACGGAGGAACCGCCGCGCTCGCCGGGGACACCACCGGAACTCAGCGAGCAGACCGTGTACGAGCCCAAGTACGAGAACCAGAGCCTGACCTTGAAGCCCACGGACTGCTTCAAGGAGATGGAGGTGGACCTCGACGAACCACGGGCCAACGTGGGAGCGAACACCTCGGACCTGGCCCTCAACGCGGGCTGTCCGGGTGCTCCCTTCATCAGGATGGCCAACGGCGTGGAGGGCAGTGAAGCAGCGACGGCGGGAATGAAGCCCGCCGAGTGCAACAACGCGATCCGCTCCGCTCCGGTCGCCGCCGAGGCCGAGGTGCCACTTCGGAAGGGCTCCTGGCTCTGCATCAGGACCAACTACGCCGCGGCGCGTGAACAGCGGGACAGGTGGCGGATGGTGCTGCTGGAGGTCGTCGCCATCAACAACGACCGGACGACCGTCATCCGGGTCACGGCCTGGAACATTCCCGAGGACTGATGCCCACCGGCCGACCGCGCCACCCGTCGAACCGTCCGGCCCGACCGGCCGGGTCGACGGGGTGGCGCGGATCGTTTCCGGCACTCCTGACAGAATGCGGAGGCAGACCGCACCGCAGATGAGGAGACGTACGTCGTGATCCGTACCCATGACGCCGGCAGCTTGCGCGCGACGGACGCCGGCTCGACGGTGACGCTCGCCGGGTGGGTCGCCCGCCGGCGTGACCACGGCGGCGTCATCTTCGTCGACCTGCGCGACGGCTCCGGTGTGGTCCAGGTGGTGTTCCGCGAGGAGGACGCGCACGCGCTGCGCAACGAGTTCTGCGTGAAGGTCGTCGGTGAGGTGACCCGCCGGCCGGAGGGCAACGAGAACCCGGAGCTGCCCACCGGTGAGGTCGAGGTGACCGTCGCCGAGCTGGAGGTGCTCTCCGAGGCGGCCCCGCTGCCGTTGCCGGTGGACGACCAGGTCGAGGCCGGCGACGACATCCGGCTCAAGTACCGCTACCTGGACCTGCGGCGCAGTGGCCCGGCGAACGCGCTGCGGCTGCGCTCGCGGGCCAGCCAGCTCGCCCGGGGTGTGCTGCACGAGCGGGACTTCCTGGAGATCGAGACGCCGACGCTGACCCGGTCGACGCCCGAGGGCGCCCGCGACTTCCTGGTGCCGGTGCGCCTGCAGCCCGGCAGCTGGTACGCGCTGCCGCAGTCGCCGCAGCTGTTCAAGCAGCTGCTGATGGTCGGCGGCATGGAGCGGTATTACCAGATCGCCCGCTGCTACCGCGACGAGGACTTCCGCGCCGACCGGCAGCCGGAGTTCACCCAGCTCGACATCGAGATGTCCTTCGTCACCGAGGACGACGTGATCGACCTCGGCGAGGCGATCGTCTCGGCGCTCTGGAAGGACCTGGCCGGGCACGAGATCACCCGCCCGATCCCGCGGATCACCTGGCACGACGCGATGGCCCGGTACGGCTCGGACAAGCCGGACCTGCGCTACGGCGTCGAGCTGACCGAGCTGACCGACTACCTGCGCGGCACCGAGTTCCGGGTCTTCGCCGGCGCGATCGACGCGGGCGGCTACGTCGGCGCGGTGGTCATGCCGGGCGGCGCGGCGCAGAGCCGCAAGGAGCTGGACGGCTGGCAGGACTGGGCGAAGGCACGCGGCGCGCGGGGCCTGGCGTACGTGGTGCTGGACGCCGAGACCGGCGAGGCGCGCGGTCCGGTGGCGAAGAACCTGTCCGCCGAGCACCTGGGCGGGCTCGCCGACGCCGTCGGCGCCAAGCCCGGTGACGCGGTCTTCTTCGCCGCGAGCGCCACCACCCGGGAGGCGCAGGAGCTGCTGGGCGCCGCCCGCATCGAGATCGCCAAGCGGGCCGGCCTGATCGACGAGAGCGCCTGGGCGTTCTGCTGGGTGGTCGACGCGCCGATGTTCGAGCGCACGGACGAGGGCGGCTGGACGGCCGTGCACCACCCGTTCACCTCACCGAACGCCGAGTGGGTCGACCGGTTCGAGGAGGCGCCGGACCGGGCCCTCGCGTACGCGTACGACATCGTCTGCAACGGCAACGAGATCGGCGGCGGTTCGATCCGTATCCACCGCGGTGACGTGCAGAAGCGGGTCTTCGACCTGCTTGGCATCACCCCGGAGGAGGCGCAGGACAAGTTCGGCTTCCTGCTGGAGGCGTTCAAGTACGGCGCCCCGCCGCACGGCGGCATCGCCTTCGGCTGGGACCGGGTCTGCATGCTGCTCGCCGGCGCCGACTCCATCCGCGAGGTCATCGCGTTCCCGAAGACCCGGGGTGGGTTCGACCCGCTGACCGGCGCCCCGACGCCGATCACGGCCCAGCAGCGCACCGAGGCCGGCATCGACGCCAAGCCCAAGCCCGCCGCGACGGCTCACACGGGAACGGCCGGCCCCGCAGCCCCGGTGGCAGAGCCGGTCTAACCCCCCTCTCGCGCCGTTGATCATGAGGTGGACGGGCCCACGCTGCGGCGTGTCGCTCGTTAACCTCATGATCAACGGCGGCGGCGACGGGGGAGTGGGCGGGGATGCGCGTTCTTGTGGTCGGGGGTAGCGGGCTTCTCGGGCGGGAGGTCTGCCGGCGGGGCGTCAGCGCCGGCTGGTCGGTTGTCGGGACCTTCCACTCCGGGGCGGTCGCCGTGCCGGGCGTTCCCGCGCGGCGGTTGGACGTGACCGACCGGGCCGCGGTGCGCGCGCTGGTCGCCGAGGTGCGGCCGGACGCCGTGGTCGGGACCCCCTACCGGTACCGGGACTGGGCGGTCACCGCCGACGGGGCCGCGTACGTGGCGGTCGCCGCCGCCGAGGCGGGTGCCCGGTTGGTGCACGTGTCCAGCGACGCGCTGCACGCCGGCCGTCCGGTGCCGTACGCCGATGACGAGCCGCCCACGCCGGTGCACGCGTACGGCGCCGCGAAGGCCGCGGCCGAGACCGCCGTCCGGGCGGTCGACCCCGGTGCGGCCCTGGTACGCACCTCCCTGATCGTGGGGGAGGGCAGTAAGCAGATCCAGCTCTGTCGGGACGCGCTCGCCGGCCGGGCCACCCTGTTCACCGACGAGCTGCGCTGCCCGATCGACGTCACCGACCTGGCCGACGCCGTGCTGGAGCTGGTCGCCTCGTCGTACGCCGGTCTGCTCAACGTGGCCGGCCCCGA
The DNA here is from genome assembly GCF_040654415.1 of Micromonospora sp. NPDC050695. Lineage (NCBI taxonomy): Bacteria > Bacillati > Actinomycetota > Actinomycetes > Micromonosporales > Micromonosporaceae > Micromonospora > Micromonospora sp. NPDC050695. The sequence continues at coordinate 80,920 of NZ_JBFAHZ010000016.1, read as the reverse complement.
CGCGGTCAGCCGGGCGGAGCTGGGCCTGCTGGTCGCCGAGCGGTACGGCCTGGACGCGGCCGGGTTGACGACCACCACCAGTGCGGAGACCGGCCTGGTGCGGCCTCTGGACGTGCGCCTGGACTCCACGCGCGCCGCCGGCCTGCTGCGCACCCGGCTGCGGGGAGTGCGCGAAGTCCTCGGCGGCTGATACTGCACACTTTCTATGCAGAAATCTTGTGCATAGAAAGTGTGCAGAGATAGTGTGCATGTCATGGCCGATGACGGAGTGGCTTCGCGACCGGAGCCACGCGAGGTACGGATCGACAAGCGACAGGTGCGGGTGCTGGCCCACCCGCTGCGGATGCGACTGGTCGGGGCGTTGCGGGTGAAAGGCCCGGCCACCGCCACCACGCTCGCGGAGATGCTCGGCACCAACACCGGCGCGACCAGCTACCACCTGCGCCAACTCGCCGAGGTCGGGCTCGTCGTCGAGGACCCCGAGCGGGGCAGTGGCCGCCAGCGCTGGTGGCAGGCCGCGCACGACGTCACCAACTGGGAACCGACCGACTTCGACGACGACCCGGACGCCCGGGCCGCGATCGAGTGGATCCAGGGCGACCAGGTGCGGCTTCTCGTCGACACCGCCGACCGCTGGTTCGCCACCCAGCACGAATGGTCCCCCGCCTGGCGGGACGCCTTCGGCATGAGTGACATCTTCCTGACCATCCCGCCGGCCCGGCTGGAGGAGCTGAAGACCGAGTTGTGGCGGGTGCTGGAGCGCTACCACCGCGAGGCCGATCCGGTCGACTCCGCCGATCCGGAGGCCCGCCCGGTGCAGGTCTTCATGGCCGCCTACCCGCTACGGGAGGAGTACCAGTGAGCGCGAGGAGTGAGCCGGTTCTGCGAGTCCCGCAGTCGCGAGCAGAGGAGGCACGGTGAGCGCCCTGACCGTCCGCCAGGTCCGACGTCGTTATCTCACGCTGTACGGCCTGCGCTGGCTGCCCACGGGGTTGATGATCCCGGTGATGATCCTGCTGATGCAGGAGCGCGGCCTGTCGCTGCCGCAGATCGGCCTGGCCTTCACCGCGCAGGGGCTGCTGGTGCTGGCCCTGGAGTTGCCGACCGGCGGCCTCGCCGACGCCCTCGGCCGACGCCCCCTGCTGATCGCGGCCGGGACGCTCAACCTCGTCTCGCTGTCGCTGTTCGCGGTGGCCGACTCGTTCTGGCTGTTCGTCCTGGTCTATGCCGTGCAGGGGGTCTACCGGGCGCTGGACAGCGGCCCGCTGGAGTCCTGGTACGTCGACGCGACCCTGGCCGCCGACCCGCAGGCCGAGTACGAGAAGGGCCTCGGGTACGCCGGCACCGTCGTCGGCGGGGCCATCGGCGCCGGCGCGCTGCTCAGTGGTGGCCTGGTGGCGCTCGGCCCGATCGGGCCGGCCAGCGCGCTCACCGTGCCGGTGCTTGTCGCGATCGTCGCACAGGCGGCCGCGCTGGTCGCGCTGCTCGTCCTCCTGGTCGAGGAACGGCCGGCCACCGGGATCGCGGCGCTGCGGACCTCGGTGGCGCAGGCGCCCCGGATGATCGGCCAGGCCGTCGGCCTGCTGCGCCGCTCCCGGGTGCTGCTGGCCCTGGTGGCGGTGGAGTTGTTCTGGGGCTTCGGCATGGTGACCTTCGAGTCGCTGCTGCCGGTTCGTCTCGCCGAGGTGGTCGGCGACCCGGAACGCGCCGCCGCGCTGCTCGGACCGGCCAACTCGGCCGCCTGGATCGTCTCGGCCGCCGGCGCGGCGCTGACCCCGCTGCTGCTGCGCTGGCCCGGTGCCGCACCGGGAGCGGCCCTGCTGCGCATCCTGCAGGGCGCGACGGTCGTCGGGATGGGCCTGTTCGCCGGGCCGGTGGGAGTGCTGGTGGCGTACCTGGCCTGCTACGCCGTGCACGGCGCGTCGAACCCGCTGCACAGTGGCCTGCTGCACCGTCAGGTGGACGGCCCGTACCGGACCAGCGTGCTGTCGCTGAACTCGATGATGGCGCAGCCGGCCGCCGCGCTCGGCAGTGTGGTGCTGACCGCGCTCGCCGCCGCGACCAGCGTGGCCACGGCCATGGTGGTCGGCGCGGTGGTGCTGGCCGTCGCCGCCCCGCTGTACCTGCCCGCCTGGCGCGCCGGTCGCCGGGTCACCGCGGAGCCCGCGGTTCCCGTGCCGGCAGAGCAGCGTTGACCATTCAGGCGAGGCGGATCGAGGTGAGGTGGTGGGTGTCGGTGAAACCGAGCCGTCGGTAGAGCCGTACCGCCCCGACGTTGTCCGGGTAGACGCCGAGCCCGACCGTGTCGAACCGCGCCAGCAGCGCCCGGGTCATGCCGGCGGTCAGCGCGGCACCCAGGCCGCGTCCCCGCTGGTCGGGAGCCACGGTCAGGCCGGCGAGAAAACCGATCTCACCCCGGCTGCGGTCCGCGCCGCACGCCACCAGCCGACCGCCGGCCCGGATGCCGTACCAGTCGACCACCCGGGAGTCGCCCGGCCGGGACGTGGTGCTCGGGAACGCCTCGTCGATCAGCGCGTCGAGCGCCGGGTGGTCGGCCTCGGTGAGCCGGACGACCCGCTGCTCGTCGGGCTGGTGCGGCGGGGCCGCGACGGTCCAGTGGAAGTCCCAGTCGACGTGCTCGGCCACGGCCAGCCGGTCGGCCACCTGGGCGGAGTCGAGTCGGGGCAGGTGCAGCCGGGAGTCGCGCCCCAGCACCCCCTCGGCGGTCAGCGCGGCGACGAGGTCGAGCACCGACCCGGCGGGGCCGATCGCGTCGGCGCCGGACCCGCGCTCGGGCGGCACCAACCAGAGCACCGCGCCGTCGCGTCGGTAGCCGCGCGCCGGCGCGTCGCGCCAGAGCGCGTGCCGGGCGAACGGGTGGTGGCCGGCGGCGGCCAGGATGTCGGCCCGATCGTGGAGCACCTGGTCGTCGATGATCATGACGGACAGCCTAGAAGCCGGCCCGGAGAAACCGCGCGGGCACCCTGATCCACGGTGGAGATTGGCGAGTCGACCGATTGGGTACATCACGCGCCGACCTACTGCGAACCCCCACCGGAGGACCGACATGCTCGCCATTCTCGCGGCCATCGTCTTTGGCTTTGCCCTGCTGCTCGACCTGCTCAACACCGACTTCGGCGCGCCGGACCTGTTCAACTGGAACACGCTCGTGCTCATCGGCCTGCTCCTGCTCTCGCTCTACCTGGCCGGCGTGGGCAGCGGCCCGCGCGGCGGTGGCGGCGGCCGCTGGTACCGGGGCCGTCGCCCCGGCCGTGGCTGACCGGAACCGATCACCGGTGGCGGGCCCGCGGCGCGATTCCGGCGTCGTGGGCCCGGCCCGGTACTGTCTTCGTGATGGAGTCCGACGCCCTCTTCTCCCTCGGTGCCCCCGCCGGGCCGCGTAACGCGCCCGACGGTCCCGCCGGTGTCGACGGGTTCACTCCGGTAGCGGATGATTCGCCCCTGCCCGTCCGGATGCGTCCGGCGACCCTCGACGAGTTGGTCGGTCAGGACCACCTGCTCGCCCCCGGGGCACCGCTGCGGCAACTGGTCTCCGGCGGCGCGCCGATGTCGGTCATCCTCTGGGGACCCCCGGGCAGCGGCAAGACCACCATCGCGCACCTGGTCGCCGCGGCCACCGACCGCCGGTTCGTCGCCATGTCGGCGCTCTCCGCCGGTGTCAAGGACGTCCGGGCGGTCATCGAGACGGCCCGCCGCCAACGCCGCTCGGGCGGCCCGCAGACCGTGCTGTTCATCGACGAGGTGCACCGCTTCAGCAAGACGCAGCAGGATTCGCTGCTCGCCGCCGTCGAGGACCGCACGGTCACGTTGCTGGCGGCCACCACGGAGAACCCGTACTTCTCGGTCATCTCCCCGCTGCTGTCGCGGTGCGTGCTGCTCACCCTGCAACCGCTGAACGACGAGGCGGTGCGGGGTCTGCTGCGCCGCGCGGTCGCCGACGAGCGCGGCCTCGGCGGCACCCTCACCCTGGCCACCGACGCCGAGGACCACCTGGTCCGGCTCGCCGCCGGTGACGTCCGCAAGGCGCTGACGGCGCTGGAGGCGGCGGCCGCCTCCGCCACGGCGCTCGGCACCGGGCGGATCGACCTCGCCACCGCCGAACAGGCCGTCGACGTGGCGGCGGTGCGCTACGACCGTGACGGCGACGCCCACTACGACGTGGTCAGCGCGTTCATCAAGAGCATGCGTGGCTCGGACGTGGACGCCGCGGTGCACTGGCTGGCCCGGATGCTGGTCGCCGGGGAGGACGCCCGGTTCATCGCCCGCCGACTGGTGATCTTCGCCAGCGAGGACGTGGGCATGGCCGACCCCGGCGCGTTGAGCGTGGCCACCGCCGCCGCACACGCGGTCGAGTACGTGGGTCTGCCCGAGGCGCAGCTCAACCTCGCCCAGGCGGTGATCCACCTGGCCACCGCACCGAAGTCGAACTCGGCCACCACCGCCATCGGCGCCGCCATCGCCGACGTACGGGCCGGCCGGGGTGGCTCGGTGCCGCGCGGCCTGCGCGACGCGCACTACGCCGGTGCCCGCGGGCTGGGCCACGGGACCGGCTACCGCTACCCGCACGACGACCAGCGTGGCGTGGTCACCCAGCAGTACGTTCCCGACGATCTCGTGGGCACCGACTACTACCGGCCGAGCCCGCACGGGGCGGAGCGGTCGGTGGCCACCCGGCTGCCGCTGCTGCGCCGCATCGTGCGCGGGCTGCCCGCCCCGGCCACCCGTACGGACGCCCCGGCGGCCGACCAGCGCGTAACGGAGCAGACCGCGCCGGCGCCTGCTGCCGAGAACGGTCGCCCGACGACGGGCACGGGTGGTCCCGGCACGATGCAGGACAGCGGCACGAACGCCGCAGGAGAGGGTCAATAGTGAAATCGCGTGGTGCGGACCGCCCGGACGAGAGCCCGGACGAGCGGCGCGATACCCGCCCCAAGGGCCGCCGCTGGGGTCGAGGCCGAGCCGAGGCCGAGCCGGAGGAGCCGGTGTCGGGCGAGGAGTTCGGCTGGATCGACGACCTGCGCTCGGCCAAGCAGCAGCGCACGGAGCTCGGTCCCGAGGGTGTCGCCGCGGAGGCCGCCACCCCGCGCGGTGGCGCCTCGGCGCCCCCGCCGGACGCACCGACGCCGCCCACCCCGCCCGGCGTACGCAGGGGTGAGCCGGACGGCGCCACCGGTCGGCACCCGGTGGACGGACCCTGGCCGGGCGAGGCCCCGCCACCGCCCCGCAGGCCGGATGACCGACCGCCCACCCCCGCAGCGCCCGCCCCGGGCAAGCAGGTGCGCCGGGGCGCGCCGCCGGTGGCTGGTGCCCGCGCTGCCGCCCCACCCCCCGCTGCCCGTCCGGCCGCCGGTGAGCCGGCCGGCCCGCCCGGCGCCCGCCCGACGCCCGGTGGGCCGGCGGGCGTAGGTCGACCCGCTGCGGTTCCGCCCGGCCCGCCCGCCGGCGCGCCGATGCCGCCCGGACGCCGCCCGGACACCCCCGCAGCGGCCGGCCGCCGCCTCGATGCCCCCGCTCCGGCCGGCCGGACGGATGCCATGCCACCGCTGCGCCGACCGGATGCCGTGCCACCGGGCCGTCCCGGCCCGGAAGCGACCGAGCCGGGCCGTTCGGTGCCCGCAGGTCGGGCCTCCGCCGGTCGTGTGACCGGCCCGGAGCCCACCGAGCCGGGCCGTCCGGTGCCCGCAGGTCGGGCCTCCGCCGGTCGTGTGACCGGCCCGGAAGTGACCGAGCCCGGCCGTCCGGTGTCCGCCGGCGGTCGGGCCGCCGGCGGGCGGGTGGCCGGCCCGGCAACCGACCCGGCGCGCGCCGGTGGGCCGCCCGCGTCCCGCGGCCCGGCCCGCTTCGACGCCCCACCGGCCGGTGCCGTGCCGACGGTCTCCGACGGCCTGCGACCCGACCCGGCCATCGACGCCGACCCCCGGACCGCCCGACGGCGCCCCGGCCCGGTTGATCCCGGAGCGCCGGAGCCGGCAGGTCCCGGCCCCGCCACCCGGGCTCGTCCGGCAGCCGCCGGCCGGCGCCGTGCCGCCGAGCCCACCGAGCCGGTGGTGCCTCGTTCGGGCAACGCGCCCCCGGTGCCCGACGCGCGCGGCGGCAACACCGGCGCCACGCCCACCGTCGGCTCGGCCGACCGCGCCGGGCGCCGCCGGGCCGTCCCCGACGAGCAGGAGCGGCGTCCGCAGGTCGGTGGTGAGCCCCGGGCGGACCGCCCGGAGCGCCCGGCCGACTGGCTGCGGCAGGCCGGACGCCTGCCGCACACCGACCCCGGCCTGCCGGTGGTCAACCGGCGAGGCGGGACTCCCGCCGTGCCACCCGGCGGGCAGCCCACCGGCCGCCGCCCGATGCCACCGACGGGCGATCCCACCGACCTTCCGTCTGGCCGGCTCGCCGTGCCCGACCCGGCCGCCGAGCGGCCCGGCCGTCGACCCGTCCGACCGCCGGCCGACCCGGGCGCGGACGCCCCCGCCGGCCGCCGGGCGGCGCGGCCCGACGCGCCGGATCCCACCGGGGAGCAACCGAGCGGCGGTCTGGCCTACCCGTCGACCACCGGCGAACGACCCACCGCCCGACGGGGTGCTCCGGACCCGACCGTCCGACGCCGCCGCCCTCCGACGGAGCCTGGCCCCGACGGGCCGGCCGGCCCGGGGCGGCCCATCCGCGAGGGTGACCGCGACGACGCGTACACCGGTCCCGCCGGTGGTGGCCGACCCGCGCCCAGCGGCGGTCCCGCCGCTGCGGGCGCACCGCCTCGGGGCGGTGCCCGTTCCGGCCGGGCCCGACCGGCGCCCGGTGACGCGCCGGTGTCGGGCGCTGGCCACCGTGGCCCCGACGGCCCTCCGCGACCCGGCCCGGGCGCGGATCCCGCCGCCCGCGGCGCGGCGCGGCCCGACGGCGCGGCGCGGGCTGCCGTCCCACCGGGCGCCGGTCTGGACGGGCCGCCCGGTCCGCGCGTCGACGGGCCGCCCGGTCCGCGCGTCGACGGGCCGCCCGGTCCGCGCGCCGCCGTCCGCCCGCCCGGCGCTGCGACCCCGCCCGGAACCGGAGATCGGACCGGCCCGCCCGGAGGTGACCCCGCGGTGGCCCGTGGCGGTGCCGCGGCCGTTCGACCCGCGCCGGCGGACCGTGCCGCCGGACGCGCCCTGCCGCCGCACCGCGAGCCCGGCCGCCCGGAACCGACCGGAGTCGCGCCCGTCCCACCGCCCGGCCGCCCCGGAGAGCCGGTCGGCGTGGCCCGGGCCGCCGCCGCGGTGCCCGCCCCGACCGGGCCGGTGGACCGCCCGGGACCCGAGCCGGCCGCCGGACCCGCACTGCGGCAGGCCGCCGAGGACATCCGCGACGACGACGGCCCCGCCACCGGTGCCCGGTCCGAGCAGCGTCGGCAGTCGCGCGAGCGACGGCGGTTGCGGGCGGTGGCGCTGGCGCTGGTCAGCATCGTGCTGCTCGGTGCGGTACCGCTCTTCTTCGGCATTCGCACGCTGAGCCGCGACCCGGTCTTCGACAACCTGGACCAGCTCAACGTGCCGGCCTGGGCTGCCGCGAAGACCGACGACGACGTCAGCGGCAGCCGCTGGTGCCTGCTCGACTGCCGGCTTCGCGAGCGCACCGTCACCTCGGAGAAGTCGCCGGCGGAGACCACGAAGGTGTACGAGGACGCGCTGCGCCAGGACGGTTGGCAGCCGTGGAAGGTGGCCCGCTGCCCGGAGCAGGAGACGAAGGGCAGTTACACGTGCTGGCGCCGTGACGAGCTGACCCTCGACCTGTGGGTGCGCGAGCCGACCTGCGTCCCGCCGCCGGTCGACGGAGAACCGGCGATCGTGCCGTCTCCCGAAGCGTCGGCCGCTGCGGCGGAGTGCGCCGGCTCGTTGGTGTCGGTGAAGGTGCGCAACGCGATCGACGACGAACGGACCAGGCCCCAGCCGACCACCGATCCGTCACTGACCGGAGAGGATCCGTTCCCGACAGTCAGTGGTGACCCGCTGGGCGACCTGACACCCTCACCGTCCTGAGCCGGTTTCCATCACGGACGGTAGGGTCTGGGGCTGGCGGGCACGCCCGCTGCCGCTGGCCGGCGACGGCCGGCGTGTCTGTTGTGGGTAGCACCGTTGTGCGTTCCGGGGACGTCGGGTCCTGCGGGAACTCTGCTTGAGGAGGACAGGCGTGGGCGACATTTTGGCGATCGCGGCGCTGATCGCGGCGAGCGCGTTCGCGGTGTTGGTGCTCATCCTGACGCTGCCCATCCTGCGGCTGCGGCACACGGTGGACGCCACCACGCGGATGATCAACGACCTCAACGATCGGACCGCGCCGCTGCTCGGCGACGTGAACACCACGGTGAAGAACGTCAACGTCGCGCTGGAGCAGGTGCAGACCTCGCTCGACGGTGTGAACCTCCAGCTGGCGAAGGTCGACACGATGACCAGCCACGCGCAGAACGTCACCGCGAACGTCGCCAACCTGGCCACCGTGGTCTCCGCCGCCGCCGCGAACCCGCTGGTGAAGGTGGCCGCGTTCGGCTACGGCGTGCGGAAGGCCGCCGCGGGTCGCCGGCACGCCGAGACCGAGCGCGAGGTGCGCGACACGATCAAGCAGCAGCGGCGGGCCGCCCGGCGCGGCAACCGCTGACCGGCCGGCGCACCAGGAAGGTAACGAGACATGAGGCGGTTGTTCTGGCTGGGCATCGGGCTGGCCGTCGGCGTGGTGGTGGTCCGCAAGGCCACCCGGACCGCGCAGGCGTACACCCCGGCCGGCGTCGCCAGCACGTTGTCGGAATCCGCTAGCGGGCTGGTCGAGTCGCTGCGTAGCTTCGTGGAGGACGTTCGCATCGGGATGGCCGAGCGCGAGCAGGAGATCCACCAGGCGTTCGCGCAGGGCGAGGCGTTCGACGACCAGTTCGCCGAGCTGCGGGAGTCCCCGCGGATCGACGATCGAGACATCTTTCCGGAGGAACACCAGCGATGAAGACGGCGGAGATCAAGCGGCGGTACCTCGCCCACTTCGAGGCGAATGGGCACACCGTGGTGCCGTCCGCTCCGCTGCCCGCCATCAGCGACCCGAACCTGCTGTTCGTCAACGCCGGTATGGTGCAGTTCGTCCCCTATTTCCTGGGTCAGCAGGCCCCGGCGTACCGGCGGGCGGTCAGCGTGCAGAAGTGCATCCGCACGCCGGACATCGACGAGGTCGGCAAGACCAGCCGGCATGGCACGTTCTTCCAGATGAACGGCAACTTCTCCTTCGGTGACTACTTCAAGGACGGCGCGATCCCCCTCGCGTGGGACCTGGTCACCAAGTCGCAGGCCGACGGCGGGTTCGGTCTGGACCCGGAGCGCATCTGGCCGACGGTCTACCTCGACGACGACGAGGCGTACGAGATCTGGCGGTCGGTCGGCGTGCCGGCGGACCGCATCGTCCGTCGGGGCAAGGCCGACAACTTCTGGTCGATGGGCATCCCCGGGCCGTGCGGCCCGTGCTCCGAGCTGTTCTACGACCGGGGCCCGGAGTACGGCCGCGAGGGCGGCCCGGCGGTCGACGAGGACCGCTACATGGAGTTCTGGAACCTCGTCTTCATGCAGTTCGAGCGGGGCCCGGGCACGACCAAGGACGACTACCCGATCCTGGGTGACCTGCCGGCGAAGAACATCGACACCGGCATGGGCCTGGAGCGGATGGCCTCGATCCTGCAGGGCGTCGACAACCTCTACGAGATCGACGAGGTCCGGCCGATCCTGGACCGCGCGGCCGAGCTGACCGGCAAGCGCTACGGCGCGCACTCCGGCCACGTGGCCAGCGAGTCGCACCCGGACGACGTGCGGCTGCGCGTGATCGCGGACCACGTGCGGACCGCGCTGATGCTGATCGGCGACGGTGTGACCCCGAGCAACGAGGGTCGCGGCTACGTGCTGCGCCGGATCATGCGCCGGGCGATCCGGTCGGTCCGGCTGCTCGGCTGGCAGGATCGGGCGCTGCCCGAGCTGCTGCCGGTGGCCCGGGACTGCATGGCGCCGTCGTACCCGGAGCTGGCGACCGACTTCGACCGCATCTCGCAGTACGCGTACGCGGAGGAGGAGGCGTTCCTGTCCACCCTGCGTGCCGGCACCACGATCCTGGACACGGCGATCGCCGAGACCCGCACCGCGGGTGGCACGGCGCTGTCCGGCGCGAAGGCGTTCCAGTTGCACGACACGTACGGCTTCCCGATCGACCTGACCCTGGAGATCGCCGCGGAGCAGGGGCTCAAGGTCGACGACGAGGGCTTCCGCCGGCTGATGGCCGACCAGCGGACCCGGGCGAAGGCGGACGCGCAGGCGCGTAAGACCGGGCACACCGACGTGTCGGCGTACCGGTCGGTGCTCGACTCGGGTGGTCCGGTGACGTTCACCGGGTACGGCGAGGTGGCGCGCGAGTCGACGGTGCGGGCGCTGCTCGGCGCGGACGGCCCCCGCCAGGCGGCGACCGAGGGCGAGACGATCGAGCTGGTGCTCGACACGACCCCGTTCTACGCCGAGGGCGGTGGGCAGCAGCCCGACCAGGGCATGATCACCGTTGGTGGCGGTCAGGTCGAGGTGCTCGACGTGCAGCAGCCGGTGCCCGGCCTGATCGTGCACCGGGCCCGGGTGATCCGCGGCGAGGTGCGCGCGGGCGAGGCCGGCTACGCGGAGATCGACACCACTCGCCGGCGGGCGATCTCGCGGTCGCACACGGCCACCCACCTGGTGCACCAGACCATGCGCAACTTCCTCGGTGAGTCGGCCACCCAGGCGGGTTCGCTGAATGCGCCCGGCCGGCTGCGGTTCGACTTCAACACCCCGACCGGGGTGTCGCCGAGCGTCCTGCGCGACGTGGAGCAGCAGGTCAACGAGGTGCTCCTGGCTGACCTGGAGGTGCACGCCTTCATCACCTCGCTGGAGGAGGCGCGGCGGATCGGGGCGATGGCGCTGTTCGGCGAGAAGTACGGCGACGAGGTGCGGGTCGTCGAGGTGGGTGACTACGCGCGGGAGCTGTGCGGTGGTACGCACGTGGCCCGCTCGGCCCAGCTCGGCCTCGTGAAGATCCTCTCGGAGTCGTCGATCGGCTCCGGTGTGCGGCGGGTCGAGGCGCTGGTCGGCATGGACGCCTTCAGCTTCCTGGCCCGTGAGCACCTGCTGGTGTCCCGGTTGGCCGAGCTGTACCGGGTGCCCAGCGAGCAGGTCGCCGACCGGGTGGAGCAGACGGTCACCCAGCTGCGCGACGCGGAGAAGGAACTGGAGAAGCTGCGCGCCCAGTTGGTGCTGGGTGGGGCGTCGGCGCTCGCGGCGCAGGCCAAGGACGTTGGCGGGGTGGCGTACGTGGGCACCGAGGCGCCGGAGGGCGCGGCCGGCAACGATGTGCGGACCCTCGCCCAGGAGATCCGCGGCAAGATCGATCCGGCGCGGCCGGCGGTGGTCGCGGTGGCGGCGCGGGCGAACGGCAAGGCGTCGCTGGTGGTGGCGGTCAACCAGGCTGCCCGGGGTCGGGGCCTGGCCGCCTCGGACCTGGTGAAGGCGGCGTTCTCCGGGCGTGGCGGTGGCAGTCCCGACCTTGCCCAGGGTGGCGGTCTGCCCGCGGCCGAGGCGCCCAGGTTGCTGCTCACCGTAGAGAAGGCGATCACCGAGGCGTGATGGATGATCACTGTCAGCCAGGGCGGGCCGTTTGGTCCGCCCTGGCTCGTCGGGCCTTGGTGGTGACCGTCGGTGGCTGAACTGACGCGGGGTGTGCGCATCGGCGTGGATGTCGGTCAGGTGCGGGTGGGTGTCTCCCGTTCGGATCCGGACGGGATCCTGGCTACCCCGCTGGTCACGCTTGCCCGCGATCTCTCGGCGGCACCGGACGCGGTGCCGAGTGACGTCGCCGAGGTGGCCGCTCTGGTGGCCGAGCATGAGGCGGTCGAGGTTGTCGTCGGTCTTCCGGTCAATCTCGCGGGCAAGCACGGTCCGGCGGCTGTCCATGTGAAGGCGTACGCTGACCGACTGGTCGATGTGATAGCGCCCGTCCCGGTAACGCTCACTGACGAGAGGATGTCGACCGTGGTCGCTTCTCGTAGGCTTGCCGAGCGTGGCGTCCGAGGTAAACGTCAACGTGCGGTTGTCGACCAGGCGGCCGCGGTGGAGATCCTGCAGAGCTGGCTGGACGCGCAGCGGAGGCGGACGCAATGATCGACGATCTGGACCTGGGGTTCGACGAGCCGGAGCGAGGTGAGAAGGGCAGGCACCGGCGAGGATTCGTCCGCAAGCGCAAGCGCAACGGCAAGGGCGGGTCCGGCGGCGGCCGGGGTAAGACCTTCCTGGCGTTGCTGCTGGCCCTGTTCCTGCTGGGCGGCATCGGCGGCGGGGCCTTCTACGGCTTCGACCGGATCCAGAACTACTTCGTCACGCCTGACTACGACGGCGCCGGCTCCGGCGAGATCACCGTCGAGATCAAGAACGGCGCGCTGCTGGCCGACATGGCCGACGCGCTGGTCGCCGCCGATGTGGTGAAGAGCCGGAAGGCGTTCATCGAGGCCGCCGAGGCCAACTCGCGCAGCAAGAACATCCAGCCGGGCACCTACAAGCTGCGCAGGCAGATGAGCGGCGCGAGCGCCGTCACCGCGATGCTCGACCTGAAGAACAAGATCGTCAACGGGCTGACCATCCCCGAGGGGCGCACCAGCAAGAACGTCTACAAGCTGCTCTCCGACAAGACCAAGATCCCGGTCAAGGAGTTCGAGACCGCGGCGAAGGACCCCGAGGCGCTCGGCGTGCCGGACTGGTGGTTCACCCGCGAGGACGGCAAGAAGGTCGCCAAGTCCGTCGAGGGGTTCCTCTACCCGGACACGTACGAGATCCCGCCGAAGGCCACCGCGGAGAGCATCCTCAAGCTGATGGTGGACAACTTCCTCTCGGTGACCGGTGAGATGAAGTTCGCCGACCGGGTGCAGAAGGAACGGGGCGGCGTCAGCCCGTACGAGGCGTTGATCGTGGCCTCGCTGGCCCAGGCCGAGGCCGGCAACAAGGACGACCTGGGCAAGGTCGCCCGGGTGGCCTACAACCGGGTGTACGGCGAGTTCAACTGCAACTGCCTGGAGATGGACGTCACGGTCAACTACTACCTGGAGTCGATCGGCAAGCCGACCAAGTCGTCGAAGCAGATGACGGCGTCCGAGTTGGACGACCCGAAGAACCCGTACAACCGAAAGCTCAAGGGTCTGGTGCCCACCCCGATCAACAACCCCGGTAAGCCGGCCCTGGAAGGGGCGATGAACCCACCGGTGGGCAAGTGGCTCTATTTCGTGGCGATCGACAAGCAGGGCCACTCCGCGTTCGCCGATAATTACGAACAGCACCAGCGTAACGAGGCCAAGGCCCGGGAGGCCGGCATTATCTGACGCATCGCGGGCCACCAAAAGGGCTCCCTTCCCGGCCGGGAAGGGAGCCCTTTTCGGCAGCCCCGAAACACCATTCACGGTGTCATTGTCAGTGGCTTGTGCCGGTCCATGTGCCGGTGCGGGGATTCAGGAAAGTCCAGACCCCGTTGCTGTTCTGTCTGCGCAACGCGAACGTGCGGTTGTAGCCGTAGTAGAAGTACCCGGTCTGGGTGCTCGTGTCGTAGCCGGTGTTGCGGTTGACCGCACCGTACGCCTTGCCCCAGGTCTGCGGCCCGACCGAACCGTCGATGCCGATGTTCATCACGTCCTGCCAGGTCCTGGTCTTCGCGGCGGTGTTGGAGCCGAACTCCCCGTCGATGAAGCTGGTGCCGACGGTGCCGCTCAGGTCGTCCGCCCAGATGATGGACTGCCAGAGCCGCACGATGTTGCCGCCCCGCACGCAGGAACTGGACGTGCACAGCTGGTGGTTGTCGGACCAGCTGCCGGCCGCGCTGTCCGCTCGTGCGGGCGCGGCGACCATCAGCGAAATACTGAAGGCTGCGGCAATCGCGATGAGGGCGCGGAGAATGCGTTTGTTCAAGGTTTCCCCTTTTTTGATCGGCCGTACCGTCGCAGGAATGCTTTCACTCGCGTCGATGGCCGTCAAGCGATCGACGATCGCCGCAGCCCCGGTTTCGGTGGTGCGGTGGCGGGCGTGCTGGGTAGGGTCGACCCGACACGTGCGGGAGGGCGGGACACATGATGCGGACCAGGGCGGAGCACTCGGACGCGCCCGGCGGTGATCGTGTCGACCCGTAGGGCCGCGGTGTTGGGCAAGCCCATCGCGCACTCGCTCTCCCCGGTGATCCACACCGCCGGCTACGCCGCCGCCGGGTTGACCGGCTGGTCGTACACCCGGATCGAGTGCGCGGCGGCGGAGCTACCGGATCTCGTCGCCGGCCTGGGCCCGGAGTGGGCAGGCCTGTCGGTGACCATGCCGGGCAAGGAGGCGGCGCTCGCGGTCGCCGACGCCGCGTCGCCGGTCGCCGCCGCCGTCGGCGCGGCCAACACGTTGGTACGTCGTCCGGACGGCTCCTGGTATGCGGACAACACCGACGTCGCCGGCATGGTGCACGTGCTCACCGAGGCCGGGGTGGTGTCCGGTGCCGCCCTGACGGTGCTCGGCGCGGGCGGCACGGCACGCGCCGCGCTGGCCGCCGCCGCGCAGCTGGCCTGCTCCTCGGTGACGGTGGTGGCCCGTCGGCCGGAGGCGGTCGACGAGCTGCGGCCGGTGGCGGCCACGGTGGGTGTGGCGCTGACCTCGGCCGACTGGGCCGACGCGCACCGGTGCCTCGCCGCTGCGGACGTGGTCGTCTCCACCGTGCCGAAGGGGGTCGCCGATCCGCTGGCCGGCACGGCGACCTGGCGGACGGGGGCGGTGTTCTTCGACGCGCTCTACGATCCGTGGCCGACGCCGCTGGCCGAGTCCGCTCTCGCCGCGGGCCTGCGGGTGGTGTCCGGACTGGACCTGTTGTTGGCCCAGGCGGTCGGTCAGTTCGAGCAGTTCACCGGCGTGCGCGCCCCCGTCGAGGCCATGCGAGCCGCCCTGGACCAGCGGCTTTCTTAGCTGACAGTTAAGACGCGCTTACGGGACACTGTCGTCCGTACGACATGCCCTGGTCGTGGATACGCTGCTCAGCGTTACGGCAGCAGACACAGGGAGTTTCCTTGACCAGGCACGGACTGCACCGCATCACCCGGTTCCGCTCCGGACCCCGGCGCAAGGCGATCGCCATCGGCGTGGTCGGCGGCTCGGTGGTGGCCGGCATCGTCGCCACGATGATGCCCCTGTTGGCCAGCGACGACCTGTCGATCCGGGCGGTGGCGGACACCACCGCCACGGTGGTGTCGCAGGACGGTGACAACGCCGCCAAGGCGACCCTGGCGACCTGCCCGACGCGCTGCGACGGCAACCCGCGTGGCGGCCGCGAGGCGGTCATCGAGTTCACGGTGACCACGGTGCCGGCCGCGGCGGTGAACGTCCGGGCGACGCTGCGGGTGCACACGTGGCAGCAGTTCGCCGCGACGGTGTCGGCGCACGCCTCGCCGCTGAGTGCCCGCGAGACGCGCCCGGCTCCGGTGCCGGCCGGCGCCGCGCTGGACACGGTGACCGGTGTGTCCAAGGGCGTCAACGAGTGGGACGTGTCCACCCTGGTCACCGGCAACGGCACGTGGACGGTGTCGCTGGCCCAAGCCGGTCTGGACACCCGGATCTACTGGGCGTCGGCGGAGAACCGCAACCCGGACCTGCGGCCCAGCCTGGTGATCAGCTACGACATCGCCGCCCGGCCGCCGTCGACGCCGAGCACCCGGCCGACGCCGTCGCCGAGCGCGCCGCCGACCACCGCCGCTCCGAAGCCGTCACCGACGCTCACGCCGACCCGTACGGCGAGCCCGACGGGGACCTCCACCATCCCGCCCGGCAAGTGCGGCTCGGTGTCGGACAAGCTGGTGCCCTCCTGCGGTGCCTGGTGGGGCATGTACTCGCCCGCCGGGGCGGGCGGCGGCTGGGACTACGGCACGGCGATCACCGACGTGGAGGCGCAGGTCGGGCGGAAGTTCGACATCGTGCACCGCTACCACGACTTCTCCAACGCCGGCAACAACGGGGCCTTCCCCGACGCGTACGAGTCGCAGCAGATGCGCGAGGGCCGGTTGATGTTCTTCGCCTGGGAGTCCCGCAACTTCTCCGCCGGTACGACCCTGACGTGGGCCGACGTCTACAGCGGCCGGCAGGACGCCACGATCGACGCGGTCGCCGGCCGGATCCGCGCCGCCGGGGTTCCGGTGTTCATGGGCTTCGACCACGAGCCGGAGGACGAGCCGGCCAAGGGCAGCGACGCCGACTTCGTCCGGGCCTGGCGGTACGTGTACGAGCGGTTCGCCAAGGCCGGCGCGACCAACGCGGTCTGGGTCTGGACGATGATGGGCTGGTCCGGCCACCACGCCCGCTACCCGGGCCTCTACCCCGGTGACCGCTACGTCGACTGGGTGGCCTACGACCCGTACAACTTCCACGTCTGTAACGGCAGCACGGTGTGGAAGAGTCCGAGCACGACCGTGGGTGACTTCTACCGCTGGTTGGACGCGAGCGGTATCGGCGCCGGCAAGCCGAGGATGCTCGCCGAGTTCGGCACCAACTTCAACGCCGCCGACCCGGGTGCCAAGCAGCGCTGGTTCCAGGAGTTCCCGGCGGCGCTGAAGGCGCATCCGAAGATCAAGGCCGCCATCTATTTCAATTCGCCGGGCATGACCAGTCGCAGTGCGACCTGTGACATGACGATGAACCACGACGCGTCGGCGGTGGCCGGCTTCGCGCAGGCCGGCCGGGATCCGCATCTGCGGCAACCCACCGGCGTGAGCCGTTGAGAAACCGTGCCGGTGTGCGGACGACGGCCTGCGCCGATGTCGTGAATGCGACGTACGGGCAATAGCGGCGCTCGGCCATTGGCCCGGCGGTGGCGAATGTCGTCATGACGACACTCCCGTGGTGGGCAGCCTGCGACAGGCGCGACGACGACTATCGCAGGTTGCCCGGATTCCCTTAGCGTGTCCTGCATCGATTGCCACGTGCGGAGCCGGCGTGGTTGATCCTGTCCAGGAAACTGTCCGCTGGGCTCCTTGCGGGGCCGCCGCGGCGACCCGGTGAGGGGGACCGAATGATCTCGGCGGACACCACGTGGCGGTACGCCATGGACGTGGCAGGGCCAGCCGTCAGTCGAGCGAGCGGCGGTGCCCGACGGTGGTCCTGATCTACGCGCTGGGGGCGATGTCGGTACTGGTGCCGGCGATCCTGGTCCCCGTGGTCGCCACTCGATGGGCGCCGGCCGTACGGGTGAGCGGAGCGGCTGAGCGGCTGCGCGTCGCGGTGGCCGGGCTCACCGACGCGGTCGGCCGCTACGGTGCCGCTCTTGTCGTGCTGCTCGCCGGGTGCGCGGCGGTGGTGGCGGTCTGCTGGCCGCTCGGCGAGGCGCTGTCGCGCCTGGAGCCGTCCGTCGATCACCCGGTCTTCGACTACGTCCACGCCCGCCGTGTCGACGTGTGGGCCGATGTCAACTCGTTCGTCACCGCACTGGGGGACCGGTACCCGTTGAAGTGGGTCACCGTGGTCGCGGCGGTCGCGTTCGCCATCGCCTGGCGACGCCGTCGGTGGTGGATCCCGTTGGTCGCGATGCCGTTGCAGTTCGTCGTCGAGCAGTACACCCAACAGATTCTGGCGCTGACCGTGGACCGGGGTCACCCGCCCACCGACGTCGGCACCTATCCCTCGGGTGGATGCGCCCGGGTCATGCTCACCTTCGGCACCATCGCGGTGTTGGCGGGGCTGACCTGGAACATCCCGCGACGCGGTCGAATTGCGCTCGCTACCGTGGTGGCCCTGTTGATCTCGGTGGAGGGTTACACCCGGATCTATGCGGAAAAGCACTGGCTCACGGACGTGATCGGTGGCTGGATTTTCGCCACCCTGTTGTTCGGTGTGATGGCGCTCGCGGTGCTTGTGGCCGAGGGCCGGGTGCGTCCACCCGCCCGGTCCGAACCCGCGGTCCCCGTTGAAGCCGGTGTCGCCACCTGAACCGTCTGCGCGAATGCTGCGGGACTTCGGTGTGCCACCGGCGAGTCCGACATCCGACACGGAAATGCGCACGGGAATGCTCGGCGTCGTCAGGTGGCCCCGGCGACGGCCCAATCGGCGGATATCGCGGATCGCGACAGACGAGGCACGCTACCGGGGTTGTCGTCCAATTTGGAGGCGTAGCGTGCCCAAAGTTTCGCTCTCTTGGCGATCTGCCGGATTCCGGTTCCGTGCGGCCGCAATCGGTCTGGTGACCGTCGCCGCGGTGTTGAACGTTCCATCCGTCACCTCGGCCGCCGTGGTGCCGGTGCCCGAGACGGCGACCCTGGTGTCGACCAATCCCGCCGACAACACCCCGCACGGCCGCGACGGCGAGAGCCGTGCCTTCGCGCAGGTCGGCTCGCAGGTGTACGTCGGGGGCAGCTTCACCCAGATCAGGCAGAACGCCAGCGCCCCGTGGATCACCCAGAGCTACCTGTTCGCGTACGACCGGGTCAGCGGAACGATCTCGACGACGTTCCTGCCGGTGCTCGACGGCCCGGTCAACTCCCTGATCGCCGGCCCGAACGGCACGCTGATCGTCGGCGGCGGGTTCAAGAACGTCAACGGCGTCGCCCGGTTGGACCTCGTGGCGCTGGACCCCACGACCGGGGCGACCGTCGGCGGTTGGGTGGGCCGCTCCGACGGCGGCATGGTCCGGGACATGGTGCTGCGCGGCAACTGGCTCTACGTGGCCGGCGCCTTCAACTGGTTGAACGGCACCGCGCACTCGGGGCTGGGCCGGCTCAACGCGACCACCGGCGCGATCGACCCGACCTTCACCATCAACGCCACCGTCGGGCGGCACGGCACCGGCTCGTACGGTTGGACCATCGATGTCACCCCGGACGGGCAGACCATGGTCGCCGGGGGTAACTTCACCCTGGTCAACGGCCTGTCCCGCAACCAGATGGCGATGATCGACCTCTCGGGCACGCCGACGGTGCTGGACTGGAGCACCGAGAAGTTCGCCCCGCCGTGCGCGGCGCCGACGACCTTCGTCCACTACGTGCAGGACCTGAAGTTCAGCGCGGACGGCAGCTGGTTCGTCGTCGGCACCAACGGCGGCGCCGGTTGGCCGGCCGCGTACTGCGACGTGCTGATCCGGTTCGAGACCGCGCACCGGGGCAGCGGCCAACTCGGCACCTGGGTCGACTACACCGGCAACGACACCATCACCTCGGTGGAGGTGGCCGACAACGTCATCTACCTGGGTGGGCACTTCCGCTGGTTGAACAACCCGAACGCCAGCGACGCGGCCGGCGCCGGGGCGATCGACCGGCTCGGCATCGCCGCCGTCACCCCGGCGACGGGCCTCCCGGTCGCCTGGAACCCCGGTCGCCGCGGCAGTGCGTCCATGCCAGCGGGCACCAGCAACTGGGGCTCGCAGGTGCCGGTGCTCTGGCGGGGCAGCGACGGGCTCTACTTCGGGCACAACTCCGACGGCATGGGCAGTGAGTACCACGGACGCCTCGGCATGTTCCCGCTCGCCGGTGGTCGCACCTTCGCCCCGAAGAACCCACCGACCGCGAGTACCGGCAACCTGTACCTCGGCACGGGCGAGGGTGAGGTGGCCAAGGTGGCGTTCACGGGCACGAGCGTCGGTGTCCCGACCACGGTCAGCCAGCCCAACTACACCGGCGCCGGGGCGACCTGGCGGGTGAGCGACCGCATCTACTGGGCGCACACGGTGGCCGGCACGCCCACCGGCAGCCGCCTCGACGTGTCGATGTTCAACGGCGGTGCCATCGGCGTCCCATGGGAGTCGTCGGGGTTCAACGACTGGTTCAACGCCGCGGGCATGACGGGCGCGTTCTACCTCAACGGCCGGCTCTACTACACCCGCAGCGGCGCCAACGCGCTCTACTACCGCTATTTCGAGATCGACGGTAACTATCTGGGCGCCACCGAGTTCACCCTTCCGACGGCGACCGTCACCTGGTCGGCGGTGCGGGGGATGGCCTGGGTGGACGGCCGGATCGTGTACGGCGGGACCGACGGCACGTTGCGCGCCGTGCCGTTCGACCCGACGGCCGACCTGGCCGTCGATGGTGCGGCCAGCACGGTGATCGCGCCGGCGAGCGAGGCGTTGACCTGGTCCACGCCGCGGATTTTCTTCTCCGTGCAGTGACGAGTGACGGGTTCGTCACGGAGAATCGCTAGATCGGGTCGGGCCGGCGGCGGACCACGTCGCCGGCCCGAGGCGTCACAGGAGATGCCCGGCGCCTGCCACAGGTGTGTTCCGCCAGGGGCACAGCACAACAGACGGTGGATCTTTGATGGCTGATGTACCTCCCGGTTCCTGGTCCAGCGACCCGTCCGGTGCCGGGGGGCCACCGGCCCGGACAGTCACCCTCACGGACCTGCTCCGTGTCCCGCTGCACCGGACCAGGCTGGTGGGGACGGTCGCCGCTCTGGGTCTGCTCGCCGCACTCGGGTACGTCCTGCTCATGCCGGGCGAGGTCACCGCGAACGCGGTGGTGGCGGTGCGCCCGGTCGTCACCGACGCGTTCACCCCCAGCGGTGCCGCCGCCGACCGCGCGGTGAACATGAACGTGGAGAGCGGCATCGCCACCGGCACCGAGGTCGTGCAGCGGCTCACGGCCGAGGGTGAAGACCAGCGCGATGTGCGGGACGCCCTTGAGGTGGAGGTCCCCACCGGCGGGCAGATCCTCCGCTTCTCCTACACCGGACGCTCGGCCGACGAGGCGGTCCGCAACGTGAACCTCGCCGCGCAGACCTACCTCGACGTGCGCCGCGCGATGTACGAGAAGCAGCGCGCGGAGATGCTGAAGCGCTACGACGAGAGCATTGCCGAGGTGGACAAGCAGCGCGAGGCGTTGCAGCGGCGGATCGCCGGCGTCCGCAACGGCCCGCTGGACGCCGCCATCGCCGAACTCGCCGGCACCAACAACCAGCTGACCCAGCTGAAGTCCTCCCGCACCGAGATCGCGGCGGTCGACGTCAACCCGGGGTGGATCACGCAGAACGCCGAACGCGTCCTGGTCGCCTCCGACCGGCACGCGCTGCTCTACGTGGTGGCCGGGCTGCTGGGCGGCGCGCTGCTCGGCGTCGTGCTGGCGTACGCCTGGGAGTCCGCCGACCGGCGGGTCCGGTCGGTCCACGACGGACGGGACGTCACCGGGCTGCCGCTCCTCGGCACCGTGCGCGGCCGGCTGTTCCGGACCCGCGGCAGGGCGGTGGACGCCGACATCCGGTACGTGGCGATGGCGATCGCCGAGCGACTCCAGGAGCCGGCCCGGGTGGCGTTGCTGACCACCCGCGAGAACCAGAGCGCCGTCACCGCCGGTCTGGCGGTCGCACTCGCCGCGACCGGCCGGGACGTCTACGTGGCCGACGACAGCGGTCGGCTCCACAACCTGCGCGCCACCGTCCTGGCTGATCGGGAGAGGCTGCCGGCGATGGTCAACCCGGTCCGTCCGCTCGTCCCGAAGCCCCGGGCCGCCGATCCGTTCATCGGCGCCGAGCTCACCGACCAGATCCCTGCCCGTCGCCCGTCTCCGTACCCGGCCGGCCGGCATCCGTCGACCGACCCGGACGCCACTCTGACCCTGCCCCGAACGAACCTCAACTCGACCACGAGCGCCACGGGCACGGCCCACGACGGCACCGAGGAGGTGCCCGTGGGTGCCGGTGGAGTGCGGTTCGGCACGTGGCGGCAACGCGCCGACAGCGGAATCGTGCTCTTCAACGCGCCGCCCTCCGAGGCCGACGAGCGTGGTGTCGCGGCGGCTCGCCAGGGCACCGCCGTGGTGGTCGTCGAACAGGACCGGACCCGCCAGGGCGATCTGCGCCGGCTCGCCGAGCGGCTGCGCGCGGCGGGCGTCACTCCGCTGGGTTTCGTGCTGACCCGCAGCGGACGGCGGTGACGGGTGTCCGTCACCACCGCCCTGGCCAGCAGCGAGCCGGACGGGATCGGTCCGCCGGTCGTCGCCGCACCGCGGCCGTCGGCGCCGCCCCGGCTGCCCCGCCTCCCGTTGCTGATGATGTTCGGTCTGGTCCCGCTGTGGTGGTTGGCCGGCGCGTTCTATCTGTTCTGGCCCCTGTTCGGCGCGACGCTGTTGGCGTTGCTGATCGTCCGAGGACGGGTGCCGCTGCCACCGGCCACCGGCACCTGGTTGCTGTTCCTGGCCCTGGTGGTACTCAGCGCCACCCAACTACCCGCGCCGGCTTCGCTGCTGCCCTTCGGCCTGCGGGTGGGGTATTACCTCACCGCACTCGTGGTGGCCGTGTACGTGTACGTCTACGCCCGGGAGCGAGGCGACGTGGCGGCGGCGCTCGTGCCGATCTGCCTGTTCTGGTTCGGTCTGGTGGCACTGGGCTGGTTGGGTGTGCTGGCACCGCGCTTCGCGCTGACCACGCCGGTGGAGGTGCTGCTGCCCGGCGGCATGTCGAGCCATCCGTACATGCAGGACCTGGTGCACATCAGCGCGACCGAGTACAGCAAGGTGGCGCTCGACCCGATCTACCGGCCGGCGGCGCCGTTCCCGTACACCAACAACTACGGCGGCGCGTACGCGATGACACTGCCCTGCATCGTGGCGTTCACCATGTTGCGCCGCCGCGGGATCCTCCGTTGGGCACTGCTCGTGTCGCTGCCGCTGTCCCTGGTGCCGGCCTTCCTCACCCTGAACCGCACCATGTTCGCGAGCCTCGGCGTGGGCCTGGCCGTGCTCGGCGTGCGCGCCGCGGTGCGCGGGAACGTCCGGGTGGGCGCGTCCGTCGTCGGAGTGTTGCTCATCGGCGGGCTCACCACCCTGCTGATCCCGGTGGCCGAGTTGATCAACAATCGGGTCGAGTCGACCGACACGAACACCGACCGTTACTCCCTCTACGCGGAGGTGATCCGCCGCATCGGGGACTCACCGTGGCTCGGTTACGGCGCGCCCGTCACCGTGGACACGGTCACGGCGGAGGTCCCGGTCGGCACCCAGGGGCAGCTCTGGACGGTGCTGTTCAGCCACGGCATACCGGCATTACTCTGCTTCCTCGCCTGGTTCGTGATCATCACGCTGAAGAGCGCCCGCGCCCGCTCGGCGCCCGGGCAGTGGCTGGCGGTGGTCCCGGTGATCTGTCTGGTGCAGATCCCGTTCTACGGCATGGCCGATCCCACCATCACGATCGCCTACTTCGGGGCCGCCGCCGCGATGGCGATCGCCGAGCGGGAAGCGGACCCCCGGCGCGCTCGTCCGGTGCACACCGGTCGCCGCCGCAAGGCTGTCGCGGGATGACCGCCGGCACCAGTTCGGCCATCGGCTCCGGCCGTGACGAGTCGTCCGCCGACGGCTCGGTCGAGGCCCGGCGCAGCGCCCGTACCGGCCTCGCGGGTCTGGCCGGCGCCGCGACCAACGGCCTCTTCGGCTTTCTGCTGGCGGTGGTCATCACGCGCGGCTACGGCACGGTTGGCGCGGGCGCGTTCTTCGCCGCGATCGGCGTGGTCACCGTGACCGCCGCCGTCTGCACCCTCGGAGCGGAGACCGGGCTCATCTGGACGCTTCCGCGGCGTCGTGTCGGCGCGGGGGGCGACGCCGCCCGGGTGCTGCCGGTGGCTCTTCTACTGCCGCTGGTGGCCGCGATCGTCGTCGGCCTGACCGGCGTGATCGCCGCGGACGCGCTCGCACCCCGCCTGCTGGACGGGCCGGGCGCCGGCGGTACGGCCCTCATCGCGGCCAGCTTCGCCGCGGTGCCGCTGGTGGTGGCGATGACGCTCCTGCTCGCCGTGCTGCGCTGCGTCCGTCCGATCCGGGCCTACGTCGGCGTACAGTCCGTCCTGGTGCCGGTCGCCCGGCCGTTGTTGGTCGGCGCGGCGGCCGTTGCCGGCGGTAGCGTGCTGGTCGGCCTGACCGGCTGGATGATTCCGGCGGCGCTGGCCATCGTGGTCTGCCTGCTGCTGGTGGCGGGCCCGCTCGGCATCGGTCGGGGCGCGGCGCTGCGGCCCGAGCGGGCCGACTGGTCGGCGTTCTGGCGTTTCGCGCTGCCCCGGGCCGCGTCCGCCGCGATCGACGCGAGCGCCGTGTGGGTGGGTGTGCTGCTCACCTCGGTGCTCGCCGGGCAGTCGGACGCCGGCGTGTTCGGCGCGGTCGGCCGCTACATCCTGGCCGGGCAACTGGCCATGCAGGGTCTGCGGGTGGCGGTGTCGCCCCAGCTCTCCCGGCTGCTCGGCTCCGGTGAGCGGGCCGCCGCGGCTGTGGTGCACCGGCAGATGACCACCTGGGCGCTGGTGTTGTCGTGGCCGGTCTACCTCCTGCTCGCGGTGTTCGGGCTGGCGTTCCTGCAACTCTTCGGGCCCGGGTTCACCGCGGGTGCCACCGCGATCACCGTGCTCGCCCTGGCCATGCTGATCAACACCGGTGTGGGCAACGTCCAGACCCTCCTGCTGATGAGCGGTCGTAGCGGCCTGCACCTGGTCGCGACGGTGGCCGGGCTGGCGGTCACCGTCTCCCTCGGACTGTGGCTGATCCCGCAGCACGGGGTGACCGGCACCGCGCTGGCCTGGGCCACCGGCATCGCCACCGAGAACCTGACCTCCTTCGTCTGCGCCCGGCTGGTGATCGGCCAGCCGCTGGTCGACGCGACGCTGGCACGGGCGGCGGCCGCGGTCACCGTCGGGGTGGGGCTCGCGGCGCTGGCCGGCGTACTGACCGGCGGTCGAGGGGTCGCCGGCCTGGTGGTGGCACTGATTGTGCTGGTCAGCGGCTGCGTCGGCTTGTTGACGGTGCCGGTCATCCGAGGGCGCATCCGGGTGACCATGGTGCAGTTCCGTCGCAGTCAGACGGCGGTGCCGATCGCCGCGCGGACCGCCACGACGTCGAGGAAGGAAAGGTGAGGGCACTGTGTCGTCCATCCGGGACCGGGTGAAGCAGCTCGTGCCGACCCAGGTGACCAACCGGTTGCGGGATTCCCTGGTCGACTACGCGGTGCGGACCAGCGACCGCCGAGCGTTACCGGACTTCCTCATCATCGGCACCAAGCGCGGCGGCACCACCTCGCTGTGGAACTACCTCATCCAGCACCCGTTGGTGCCCCGACTCTTTCCGGCCTGGAACACCAAGTCGGCGCACTACTTCGAGGAGCACTGGGGGCGCGGCGAGGCGTGGTACCGCTCGCACTTCCCGACCGAGCGCCAGCGGGAGGCCCTCACCAAGCGGCACGGCGGGCCGGTCCGGGTCGGTGAGGCCGCGCCGCTGTACATGTTCCATCCGCTCGCCGCGCAGCGGGTCGCCGGGTTGATGCCGACGGTGAAGCTGATCGTGCTGCTGCGCGACCCGGTGGAGCGCGCCTACTCGCACTGGAAGGAACGCCGCACCCACGGCATCGAGCCGCTGGACTTCGCCGACGCGCTGGCCGCCGAGCCGGAGCGTACGGCGGGGGAGCGGGAGCGGCTGATCGCCGAGCCGGAATACTTCAGCGAGCCGTACGACTGGTACACGTATCGGGCCCGCGGGCGCTACCTGGAGCACCTGGAGCCGTGGCTGGAGCGTTTCGACCGGGGCCAGATCCTCTTCCTGCCCAGCGAGGGCCTCTACCGTGACGCCCGCGCCACCTACCGGCGCACCCTGGACTTCCTCGGGCTGCCGGCGTACGACCTGCCGGACTTCAAGGTCTACAACGACCGGCGTTCGGCACCGCTGGAGCCGGCCGTCCGCGCCGAGCTGACCGAGTACTACCGGCCGTACAACGACGCGCTGCGTGAGCGGCTCGGGCTGGAACTCGACTGGCCGGACCGCGCGGCGTGACGGCGCAGGTCGACGCGCCGGCGGATCCCCGGTCGCGGTCGGACGGGCTCGGCTGGGTCAGCCGTGCCGTCTTCCCGGACCGTCGGGTCGTGTTGGCCGTGGGCGGCAGCACACCGCTCGGACACCGTACGGTGGCCCGCTACGCCGTCGTGCCGTCGCTGGCACGCGCACGTTTCCTGGTGCCGCTGGGCGCGCCCCGCGCCGGGGCGGCGACGCTGCTGGCGTACAACGCGCTGCGACCGCCGAGGGTGCGGGCGGTGCGGGCCGCGGTCGGCGGACTGGCCCGCCTCGGCGCGGTGGGCCTGGCCCCGTTCCCGACACTGACCGTCTCGGTGCCCGTCGGGGTGCCCGTGGCCGAGCTGCTGCTGACCGAGCGACTCGCGGCCGCCCTCGGCGGCACCCCGCTGCTGGCTGCCTTCGGTGTCCGGCCGCCGGATCCCAACCACAAGCCCACCCTGCAACTGTTCGACGGCGACGGACGCCCGCGCGGGTACGCGAAGATCGGCTGGAACGACGCCACCCGTGCGCTGGTCACCGCGGAGGCGGCGGCGCTGCGGGCGCTGCCGGCCGTCGTCGGTGCGGCCGACCACCCGGTGCCACCGGGGCTGCTGGCCGAGCTGGCCTGGGCCGACCAGGTGGTCGCCGTGATCGAGCCGCTGCCGTCGGCGGTACGCGGGGTGCCGGTCGACGATCCGCCCCGGGTCGCCGCGCTGCTCGCCGTCGCCCGCCGCGGTGGGCCGGGCGCGCCGCCGCGACCGCTGGCCGGCTCCGCCTTCCTGGCGCGGATGACCGCGCAGGCCCGGCGGGCCGCCGCCGCCGGGGCGGCCGGCACCCGGGCCGTCGCCGCGGTCGAGGTGCTGACCCGGCTGCACGGTGCCACCGACGTGGAGTTCGGCCACTGGCACGGTGACTGGGTGCCGTGGAACCTCGGCGAGTACGGCGGTCGGCTGTTCGCCTGGGACTGGGAGCACAGTGGCCCGGACGTGCCGGTCGGCTTCGACCTGGCGCACGACGCGTTCCAGCGGGCTCTGGTACTGCGCGGCGAACCGGCGGCGGTGGCCGCCGGTGCCGTCGATGCCCACCTTGACCGGCACGGTGACCGGCTTGGCCTGGGCCCGGCCCAGCGCCGGTTGGTGGCCGACGGCTACCTGGTGGAGATGTGGCTGCGCACCTGGCGGCTGGCAGACGCGGGCGCGGGCTGGAACACCGCGCTGCATCCCGCGCTGTTGGAGGTCATCGAAAAACGACATTGCGGTTGATCCGGGGAAATGACCGGGAGCGGCACTGGGGGCGGTGCCGCAGAGTGATGAAGAAAACGCAGGTCGTGATGAGCGTCGATGGAGCTCGGGCGGCCGGCGGGTCCGAACCACCTCGCGCGTGGGCAGGCGATCAACCGGTCGCGCGATACAACGGCCGGGAAACGTGTGATCTGCTCATGCGTGGCGTGGACCGAAATTCCAAGCGGACTTGTGGGGAGTCGCGTGGACAGGAAGATCGAGGCCGACGATCCGCCGGTGCTGCTGCTGGTCGGATCCAGCGGCGGGCACCTGGCCCAACTACTGGCCCTACGGCCCTGGTACGAGAGTCGACGGCGCTGCTGGGTCACGTTCGACACGCCGGAGGCGGTGTCGCTGCTCGCCGGTGAGGATCTGGTGCCGGCACACCATCCGACCACCCGTAACGTGCCGAACCTGCTGCGCAACGCGGTGCTCGCCTGGCGGGTGCTGCGTGAGCGGCGGGTCGAGGCGGTGGTCACCACGGGCGCCGGGGTGGCGGTGCCGTTCGTGGTGCTGGCCCGGCTGCGGCGGATCCCGACCGTCTACATCGAGGTGTACGACCGGATCGACACTCCGACGCTGACCGCCCGGCTGTGCCGTCCGTTCCTGTCCGCGATGCTCGTGCAGTGGGACGAACAGCGGCGGCAGTACCCGGAGGCCACGGTCGTCGGGACGCTGTTGTGACCGGGGAGGCGACCACCGACACCGAACGCTCCCGGATACCTCGACGACGTGACGTCGCGCCGACCAGCCAGGTGCGGGTGCTGGTGGCGGTCGGCACCGACAAGCATCCCTTCGACCGGCTCGTCGACTGGCTGGCGCAGTGGCACGCGGAGACCGCCGCCATGGTGGAGTTGACCCTCCAACACGGACACACCCGGGCGCCGGCGGTGCCCGGCGCGGTCCCCTTCCTCGGCCACGCCGCCTTGCAGGAGGCGATGTCCGACGCCGACCTGGTGGTCTGTCACGGCGGCCCGGCGACCATCCTGGAGGCCCGACGGCATGGCCACCTGCCGGTCGTCGTGCCTCGCGACCCGGCGTGCGGCGAGCACGTGGACGACCATCAGCAGCGCTTCGCCCGCCGGCTCGGCGTGGCCGGCGTGGTGGCGCTCTGCGAGACCCGGGCGGCGCTGTACGACGCGCTGGACGCCGGCCTGAAAGACCCTTCCCGGTACGCGGTGGCGGCCGATCCGGAGGCGGATCGGGCGCAGCGGGCGGCGGTGGCGAGGGTCGGTGCGATCGTCGAGGACCTGGTGGCCCGAGCGGCGCGGCGCCCGCCGCGGTGGCGGTCCTGGGCCCGTCGCCGTCGTGCTGCGGGGGAGCCCCGATGACCCGGCAGCCGAGCGTCAGCGTCGTGGTGCCCACCCGGGACCGCCCGGAGCTGCTGCGCGCGGCCGTGCGCGCGATCCTCGCGCAGGATTACCCCGGCCCGATCGAGGTGGTGGTGGTCCACGACCAGTCGACGCCCGACGAGTCTCTCGCCGAGTCGACCGACCCGGACCGCACGGTCCGGGTCATCCGTAACGCGCGCACGCCGGGGCTCGCCGGTGCCCGCAACAGCGGCACCCTGGCCGCCGGCGGCGAGCTGATCGCCTTCTGCGACGACGACGACGAGTGGCTGCCCGGCAAACTGGTCCCCCAGGTGGCCGCGCTCGCCGCCGACGAGAAGGCCGAGTTCGTCTGCTGCGGCATCCGGGTCAGTTACGACGGCACCACCGTCGACCGGGTGCTGGACCGGGACCGGATCACCCTCGACGACCTGCTGCGGGACCGGATGACCGAGCTGCATCCGTCCACGTTCCTGATCCGTGCCACCGCTCTGCGCGACGGCTTCGGGCTGGTCGACGAGGAGATCCCCGGCAGCTACGCCGAGGACTACGAGTTCCTGCTGCGGGCCGCGCGCAGCGCCCCGCTGCTCAACCTGCGTACCCCGTCGGTGCTGGTGCGGTGGCACAAGCGGTCGTACTTCGCGCAACGGTGGGACACCATCTCCGAGGCGTTGCAGTGGCTGTTGGAGCGCTACCCGGAGTTCGCCGGTCAGCCGGCCGGCGAGGCCCGGGTGACCGGGCAGATCGCGTTCGCGCGGGCCGCCTCCGGTGACCGGCGGGGTGCGCTGCGCTGGGCACGGCGGACGCTGCGGCGCAACCCCCGCGAGCCGCGTGCCTACCTCGCCCTCGCCGTGGCCGGACGGGTGGTCCGGGCCGACGCGGTGCTGCGCACCCTGCACAAACGCGGCCGGGGCATCTGACCAGGTCCGGACGACACCCCGCGCCCTCAACGAGGCATCAGCAGACCAAAGGACAACCATTCATGGGACTTCACTCGCTCAGGTTCCGTCTCGTCGACTCGCCGACCTCGCTCGGCGCGAAACGGCGTGCGCGGCGCGCGGCCTGGCTGTCGGACGCCTTCCCGGACCTGGCCGACATGACCGTTCTCGACCTGGGCGGTCGGGTGGAGAGCTGGGCGCGCGTCCCCGTCCGGCCCGCCCACGTGCACGTGGTCAACTTGGAGCCGCTGCCCACGGACCTACCCGAGTGGGCCGAGGCCGACCACGCCGATGCCTGCGAGCTGCCCAAGAGCATCCTGAGCCGCAGGTACGACCTCGTCTTCAGCAACAGCGTCCTCGAACACGTCGGTGGGCACGAGCGCCGCCAGCGGATGGCCGACGCGGTCCGTGAGCTGGGGCGTGCGTACTGGGTGCAGACGCCGTACCGGTACTTCCCGATCGAACCGCACTGGGTGGCGCCCGGGATGCAGTTCCTGCCGGTGTCGGCGCGGGTGGTGATGGCGCGTAAGTGGCCGCTCGCCTACAACCCCGGCAAGTCGTACGAGGCGGCGATGAGGCAGGTGCTCACCACCGAACTGATCGGCCGCGCCGAGCTTCGGTACCTGTTCCCGGACGCCACCATCCGCAATGAGCGTCTGGCGGGTCTGACCAAGTCGATCATCGCGATCCGGAACCGCTGAGCGACCCGGGCGGAGCGACCTGTCGTGTTTTTGCGTCCGTAGGGCGGGACGTGCCGGGCGGCGCGGTGGGACGGCCACCCGCCGTGACAGACTGACCGCTGTGTTGCGCTGGTTGACTGCAGGTGAATCGCACGGTCCCGCCCTCGTCGCGCTCCTGGAGGGGGTGCCGGCCGGTATCGAGGTGACCACCACCGAGATCGCCGACGACCTGGCCCGCCGCCGACTCGGCTACGGCCGTGGCGCCCGGATGTCGTTCGAACGGGACGAGGTCGAGGTGCTGGGCGGCCTGCGGCACGGCGTCACCCTGGGCAGTCCGGTCGCGATCCGGGTGGGCAACTCCGAGTGGCCGAAGTGGCAGACGGTGATGGCCGCCGACCCCGTCGACCCCGACGAGCTGGCCCGGCAGGCCCGCAACGCCCCGCTGACCCGCCCCCGGCCGGGCCACGCCGATCTGGCCGGCATGCAGAAGTACGGCCACACCGACGCCCGGCCGATCCTGGAACGCGCCAGCGCCCGCGAGACCGCCGCCCGGGTCGCCGTCGGCGCGGTCGCCAAGGCGCTGATCCGGCAGGCCCTCGGCATCGAGATCGTCTCGCACGTCGTCGAGCTGGGTCCGGTGGCCGCGAAGCCCGGGCTGCGCCCGACCCCGTCCGACGCCGCCCGCATCGACGCCGACCCGCTGCGCTGCCTCGACCCGGAGGCCAGCGCCCTGATGGTCGCCGAGGTCGACGCCGCGAAGAAGGCCGCCGACACGCTCGGCGGCGTGGTCGAGGTGCTGGCGTACGGGGTGCCGCCGGGTCTGGGCAGCCACGTGCAGTGGGACCGCAAGCTCGACGCCCGACTGGCCGCCGCGCTGATGTCCATCCAGGCGATCAAGGGTGTGGAGATCGGTGACGGGTGGCAGCAGGCCCGCTCCCGGGGCTCCGAGGCGCACGACGAGATCATTCCGTCGGCG
This sequence comes from Micromonospora sp. NPDC050695, assembly GCF_040654415.1. Classification (NCBI taxonomy): domain Bacteria; kingdom Bacillati; phylum Actinomycetota; class Actinomycetes; order Micromonosporales; family Micromonosporaceae; genus Micromonospora; species Micromonospora sp. NPDC050695. The sequence goes on along the minus strand of NZ_JBFAHZ010000016.1, from coordinate 49,917 downwards.
ACCGGCGTCCGGCGGGTCACCGACCGGGCCGGTGGCCTCGAAGGTGGCATCACCACCGGCGAGCCGCTGCGGGTCCGCGCCGCGATGAAGCCGATCTCGTCGCTGAACCGGGCCCTCTCCACCGTGGACGTCACCACCGGCGAGCCGGCCAGCGCGATCAACCAACGCTCGGACGTCTGCGCGGTGCCCGCCGCGGCGGTCGTCGCCGAGGCCATGGTGGCGCTGGTGCTCGCCGAGGCGGCCACCGAGAAGTTCGGTGGGGACTCGATCGCCGAGATCCGCCGCAACCTCGCCGGCTACGTCGACGCCCTGGTCATCCGCTGATGGCACCGGTCGTCGTGCTGGTCGGCGCGCCGGGCTGCGGCAAGACCACCGTCGGGCAGGCGCTCGCGTCCACCCTCGGTGTGGAGTTCCGCGACACCGACGCCGACATCGAGCGGATGGCCGGCAAGCCCATCCCGGAGATCTTCATCGACGAGGGTGAGGCGCACTTCCGTACCCTGGAACGGGCCGCCGTGGCCGCGGCGCTCGCCGCCGGCACCGGTGTGCTCGCCCTCGGCGGCGGTGCCGTGCTGGCCGAGGAGACCCGCGCCGCCCTGGTGGGACACCGGGTGGTGCACCTGTCGGTCGAGTTGCCCGACGCCGTGAAGCGGGTCGGGCTCGGCGCCGGCCGGCCGCTGCTGGCGATCAACCCGCGGGCCACCCTCAAGCATCTGCTGGACCAGCGCCGGCCGCTCTACGCCGAGGTGGCCACCGAGACGGTGACCACCGACGGCCGGCCTCCGGTGGCGATCGTCGCCGAGATCGCCGCGCTGTTGCCCCGCTGACGCCGCCCGCCACGCCGATCGTGCACGTGCTGCCCCCGGCGTAAGGGGGCATTCACCGCATCGCGGCAACCGGAAGTGCACGGTCGCGCAGTCGGGGTGTTCCTCAGCCGCGGGCGATCAGGTCGAGGACATCGGTCAGAGCCTTCGGCTCGCTGAGCATCGGCCAGTGCCCGGTGGGCAGCTCGTGCAGTTGGCCGTCGGCCAGGCCGGTGAAGAACGGATGCTCCTCCCTGATCATCTGCCGCACCACACTGAGCGGGAAGGTGCTGGCCACCAGGGCGGTCGGCACCGGGCGGCCGCCGGTGCGTCGGACCGGATCGGTCGCCGCCGCCAGCGGGTGCGGGGTGGTCCGGGCGCGCAGCACGGCGAGCGTCGCCTCGTCCAACCCGGCCAGGTTGGTCGGGTCGGCGGCCGGATCCCAGGGCGGCGGTGGCAGCAGGTGCCCGGACCCGATCGCCGCGCGTTGCCGCTGCTGCTCCTGCGGCGGCACCGTGTCGAACTGCGCCGTGCCGTCCGGCAGCGGCCCACTCTCCACGTAGACCACACGGGCGATCCTCTCCGCGATCCGGTCGGCCGCCTGGGAGACCGGCATGCCGCCGCCGGAGTGCCCGACCAGCAGCACGTCGCGCAGGTCCTCGACCTCGATCAGCCGGACGATGTCAGTGGTGTGCGTGTTCAGGCCCACGGCCGGTGTCGCGAGGTGGTCGCGCTCGGCCACCCCGGTCAGCGTCATCGGGTGGACGTCGTGCCCCTGCGCGCGCAGCAACGCGGTCACGTCCCGCCACGCCCAGGCACCCAACCAGAAGCCCGGCACGAGTACGAACGTCGCCATCTGTCGCTCCTTCTCTCGGCTACCGACAGACCGTACGATCGAATCCGGACAGGAACCGCCCGGTTTCAAGGAGTGCCCCGTGTCACATCCCGCCGGTCGGGTGCTGGCCCTGCTCGAACTGCTCCAGACCCGGCACCGGGCCACCGCCACCGACCTCGCCCACCGGCTCGGTGTGGACGAGCGGACCGTACGCCGGTACGCGGCCACCCTCGTCGAGCTGGGCATCCCGGTCACCGCCGACCGCGGTCGGCACGGTGGCTACCGCCTGCACCCCGGCTTCAAGCTGCTGCCGCTGATGCTCACCGACGACGAGGCGGTCGCCGTGCTGCTCGGCCTGGTCGTGGCCGAACGCGTCGGCCTGGCCACCGAGCAACCAGCCACGGCGACCGCGCTCGCGAAGATCCGCCGGGTGCTGCCGGCTGCGCTCGCCGACCGGCTGACCGCCGTGCAGGAGCACCTCGGCTTCACCCTGCGGCGACCCGAGGCGGAACCGCGCCCCGCGTCGGGCACCCTGCTCGCCCTGGCCGCGGCCGCCCGGCATCGGCAGCGGGTGGCACTGGACTACCGCTCCTGGCGGGGCGAGCGGTCACGGCGCGACCTCGACCCGTACGGGCTGGTCTTCCACGGCGGTCGCTGGTACGTCACCGGGCACGACCACCGGCGCGACGAGATCCGCACGTTCCGGCTGGACCGCATCGGTGCCGTGACCCCCGGCGCGGCGACGTTCACGGTGCCGGACGGCTTCGACCCGGTGGCCCGGGTGACGCGGTCGCTGGCCGGCGTGCCGTACGCCCACGAGGTCGAGGTGGTGCTGGAGACCGACCTGGTTACCGCCCGTCGGCGGATCCCGGCCAGTGTGGCCGAGTTGACCGCCACCACCGACGGGGTGCTGGTGCGGGCACGGGCGCAGAGCCTGCCCGGTATGGCCGCGCTGCTCGCCGGTCTGGGCTGCCCGTTCACCGTGCGACACCCGGACGCGCTGCGCGCCGAGGTGGCCGAACACGCCCGCCGGTTGGCGGAGTGGGCGGCCCGGCCAGCAGGTGGGCAGCCACCCGCACCACGGCGTCCGCTCGACTAGGCTGCCGGCGATGGACGAGGTGACCCGGATCCCGGTCGGCGGCGAACGGCCGTACGACGTGCTGGTCGGACGCGACCTGTTGGACGCGCTGCCCGGCCTGCTGCCCGGCGCGACCCGGGCGGCGGTGCTGCACGCCCCTCCGCTCAAGGCTCTCGCCGACGCGCTCGGCGAACGCCTGCGCGCGGTCGGCGTCGAGCCGCTGCCGATCGAGGTGCCCGACGCCGAGGCGGGCAAGCAGATCGACGTGGCCGCCGCCTGCTGGGATCAGCTCGGCGCGGCCGGCTTCACCCGTACCGACGCGGTGGTCGGCGTGGGCGGCGGCGCGGTGACCGACCTGGCCGGCTACGTCGCGGCCTGCTGGCTGCGCGGCGTGCGGTGGGTGCCGGTGGCCACCTCGCTGCTGGGCATGGTGGACGCCGCGGTGGGCGGCAAGACCGGCATCAACACGGCTGCCGGCAAGAACCTGGTGGGCGCGTTCCACCCGCCGGTCGGTGTGCTGGCCGACCTGGCCACGCTGGACAGCCTGCCCGCGGTCGACCTGGCGGCCGGGTTGGCCGAGGTGGTCAAGTGCGGCTTCATCGCCGACCCGACGATCCTGGATCTCGTCGAGGCCGACCCGGCGGCCGCCACCGACCCGCGCGGGCCGGTCGCCCGGGAGCTGATCGAGCGGGCGATCCGGGTCAAGGCCGATGTGGTCGCCGGTGACCTGCGCGAGTCGGGCGTGCGCGAGGTCCTCAACTACGGTCACACCCTGGCGCACGCGATCGAGCAGGTCGAGGGCTACCGCTGGCGGCACGGCCACGCCGTCTCCGTCGGTCTGGTGTACGCCGCGGCGCTGGCCCGGCTCGCCGGCCGGCTGGACGCGCCGACCGCCGACCGGCACCGTCGCACCCTGTCCGCGCTCGGCCTGCCGGTGAGCTACCCGGCCGACGCCTGGGAGCGGCTGCTGGCCGTGATGCGGGTGGACAAGAAGGCTCGGGGCAGCCGGCTGCGGTTCGTGGTGCTGGACGGGCTGGCCCATCCGGCGATGCTGGAGGGCCCGGACGACGCGTTGCTCGAGGCCGCCTACCGCGAGGTGGCCGACCGGTGAAGGTCTACGTTCTCAACGGGCCGAACCTGGGCCGCCTCGGCACCCGGGAGCCGGCGGTGTACGGCTCGACCAGCTACGCCGATCTCGTGACGCTCTGCGAGGCCACCGGCCGGGAGTTGGGGCTGGACGTGACGGTCCGGCAGACCGACGCCGAGCACGAACTGCTCGGCTGGCTGCACGCCGCCGCCGACGAGGAGGCCGCCGTGGTGCTCAACCCGGCCGCCTGGTCGCACTATTCGTACGCGGTGCGCGACGCCTGCGCCATGCTGCGGGGGCCGCTGGTGGAGGTGCACCTCTCCAACATCCACGCCCGCGAGGAGTTCCGGCACCACTCGGTGGTCTCCGCGGTGGCGACCGGGGTGATCTGCGGTCTCGGCATTGACGGTTATCGTCTCGCCCTGCACCACCTGGCCGCCCGCTGAGGGGTCGCCCCGAGCGGGGACGGGTCGATTCGACGCAGCTAGTAGACTCGTAGGGTCTGTCCGCCAATTGATGATCAAGGCAGGAAATGGCCTCCACCAACGACCTCAAAAACGGCCTGGTACTCAACCTGGACGGCGAGCTCTGGGCCGTCGTCGAGTTCCAGCACGTCAAGCCCGGTAAGGGTGGTGCGTTCGTGCGCACCACGCTGAAGAACGTGCTGTCCGGGAAGGTGGTCGACAAGACCTTCAACGCGGGCACCAAGGTCGAGACCGCGACCGTGGACAAGCGCACGATGCAGTACCTGTACGCCGACGGCGAGGACTTCGTCTTCATGGATCTGGAGACCTTCGACCAGATCACCGTGCCCGGTGGCACCGTCGGCGAGGCCGCCAACTACCTGCTGCCCGAGGCGGAGGCGACCGTCGCCCAGCACGAGGGTGTGCCGCTCTACATCGAGCTGCCCACCAGCGTCGTGCTGGAGGTCACCTACACCGAGCCGGGCCTGCAGGGCGACCGCTCGACCGGCGGCACCAAGCCGGCGACCGTGGAGACCGGCGCCACCGTGCCGGTTCCGCTGTTCATCACCACCGGCGAGAAGATCAAGGTCGACACCCGCGACGGCCGTTACCTCGGCCGCGCCTGATGGCCGAGGGTTCCAAGCAGCAGATGCCGGCGCGCCGCAAGGCGCGTAAGCGGGCGCTGGATGTCCTCTACGAGGCCGATCTGCGGGACAAGCCTCCGGTGGAGGTGCTGGCCGGCTACGTGCAGCGGATCGAGCAGCCCCGACCGGAGCACCTCGGCTACGCCGTGGGCCTGGTCGAGGGGGTCGCCGAGCACCTCAACCGGATCGACGAGCTGATCGCCAGCTACGCCGAGGGGTGGACCCTGGAGCGGATGCCGGTCGTCGACCGCAACCTGGCCCGGATCGCCGTCTACGAGTTGCTCTACGTCGACGAGATCGACGACGCGGTGGCGATCAGCGAGGCCGTTGAGCTGGCCCGGCAGATGTCGACCGACGACTCGCCGCGCTTCCTCAACGGGGTGCTCGGCCGGATCGCCGAGTACGCCACCCGCTGAGGTCTCGCACCCGCACCACGGAAAGGGCCCGTGCCGGACGGCACGGGCCCTTTCGGGTGAAGCGACAGCTCAGGAGGCGAAGAACGCCCGGGGGTCGGCCACCAGCACACCGTGCTCGGTGAGCCGCTCGATCAGACCCGACGGCGAGGCGTCGTAGACGATCGCGAGCGCCCGCAGGTCGTCGGCACGGATGGAGAGCACCCGCCCGTTGTAGTCACCGCGCTGTTGCTGGATCGCGCGGGCGTAGCGGGCGACGTAGGCCAGGTCCTCGGAGGCCTCGTCGTAGAGCCGCTCCAGGTCCAGGACGATCTTGCTGGTGGGCTCGTGCCGGACACCACTGCCGTCGGGCAGCAGCTCCGAGACGGGGACACGATAGAACTCGGCCAGCTCGGCCAGACGGGACACCGTCACGGCCCGGTCGCCACGCTCGTACGAGCCGACCACCACGGCCTTCCACCGCCCGTTCGACTTCTCCTCCACACCCTGCAGGGAGAGACCCTGCTGTTGGCGGATGGAGCGCAGGCGGGCGCCCAGAGACTTGGCGTATTCAGAGGGCATTCGGACACTCCCAGTGCTGCTCGGGGTTCTCCCGTCGATCGCTACGGAGCGTGACGGTACGGGGATTGCGACACCTGGTCAAGTGGTCGTGACCTTACCGTTGGGGAGTACCGGGGGAGTTTATCCCCATTTCGTCGGCCTGATCCGGTGGTCAGCGGCCGCCGTCCATCGGCCCGGTGACCACTGGTAACGTGGCGTGAAGCCCCGGTCAGGTCGCTGCGCGGTCCGGCCGGAGGTGCCCGACATCCTTTAACGACCCGTCCCGTGAGGCGGGGAAGGAGGTCCGCCGTGGCATACCCACCGGCTGCCCGCTCGTCACCACCGCGACAACCCTCGGTGAAGGTGATCCTCGCCAGCGCCGACGTGCAACGCGTGGTCGACCGCATCGCCCACCAGATCCTGGAGAAGACCCAGGGTGCCGCCGACACGGTGCTGCTGGGCATCCCCACCCGGGGCGCCCCCCTCGCGCGGCGGCTCGCCTCCCGGATCAGCACCTTCGAGGACATCGCCGTACCGGTCGGTGTGCTCGACATCACGCTCTACCGCGACGACCTCCGCCGGCACGCCACCCGCGCGATCGGCCCGACCCAGGTGCCCACCGGCGGCATCGACGGCAAGCGGGTCATCCTCGTCGACGACGTGCTCTTCTCCGGCCGCACCGTGCGGGCCGCGCTCGACGCGCTCAACGACGTGGGCCGCCCGGCGTCCGTGCAACTCGCCGTCCTGGTCGACCGGGGGCACCGGGAGTTGCCGATCCGCGCCGACTACGTCGGCAAGAACATCCCGACCTCGCTCGCGGAGAGCGTGAAGGTGACGCTCGCGGAGACCGACGGCGCCGACGAGGTCAAGCTGTACGGGGGGACACGGTGAGCGCGAGGAGTGCAGCGAAGCGGAGCCCCGCAGTCGCGAACGAAAGGCAGGCGCTGCTTCCATGATCAAGCATCTGCTCTCCGGCGGGGACCTGGACGCCGACGCCGCCACCGAGATCCTGGACACCGCCGCCGAGATGGCCACGGTCGCCGGCCGCGAGATCAAGAAACTGCCCGCGCTGCGCGGCCGGACGGTGGTGAACCTCTTCTACGAGGACTCCACCCGCACCCGGATCTCCTTCGAGGCGGCGGCCAAGCGCCTCAGCGCCGATGTGATCAACTTTTCCGCGAAGGGGTCCAGCGTCACCAAGGGCGAGAGCCTGAAGGACACCGCGCTGACCCTGCAGGCCATGGGCGCCGACGCGGTGGTCGTCCGGCACCCCGCCTCCGGCGCGCCGCACCGCCTGGCCAACTGGGTCGACGGGTCGGTGGTCAACGCCGGCGACGGCACCCACGAGCACCCCACCCAGGCGCTGCTCGACGCGTACACCATGCGGTCCCGGCTGGGCCGGCTCGCCGGCCTGTCGGTCGCGGTGGTCGGGGACGTGCTGCACTCCCGGGTGGCCCGCTCCAACGTGCTGCTGCTGTCCACCCTCGGCGCCAAGGTCACCCTGGTCGGCCCGCCCACCCTCATCCCGGTCGACATCGCCGCGGCGCTCGCCCCCGGCACGGACGTCTCCTACGACCTCGACTCGGTGCTGCCGAACGTGGACGTGGTGATGATGCTGCGGGTGCAGCGGGAGCGGATGAACGACTCCTACTTTCCCTCCGCGCGCGAGTACGCCCGCCGTTACGGGCTGGACGGCCCGCGGATGCGCCGCCTGCCCGAGCACGCCATCGTCATGCACCCCGGCCCGATGAACCGGGGCATGGAGATCACCCCCGAGGTGGCCGACTCACCCCGATCCACCATCGTCGAACAGGTCACCAACGGTGTCTCCGTGCGGATGGCTGTTCTTTACCTGCTGCTCGGAGGGAACAACCGGTGACCGCGTACCTGATCACCAACGTGAGCGTCGTCGGCGCCGCGCCGACCGACCTGCTGATCCGCGACGGCGTCGTCGCCGAGGTCGGCCCCGGCCTGACCGCGCCGGACGCCACCGCCATCGACGGCACCGGCCTGGTCGCCCTGCCCGGTCTCGTCGACCTGCACACCCACCTGCGCGAGCCCGGTCGGGAGGACGCCGAGACCGTCGAGTCCGGCTCGCGCGCGGCGGCGTTGGGCGGCTACACCGCGGTCTGCGCGATGGCGAACACCTCGCCGGTCGCGGACACCGCCGGCGTGGTCGAGCAGGTCTGGCGACTCGGCCGCGAGGCCGCCCTGGTGGACGTGCAGCCGATCGGCGCGGTCACCGTCGGGCTGGCCGGCGAGCGGCTGGCCGAACTGGGCGCGATGGCCGACTCGACGGCCCGGGTGCGGATCTTCTCCGACGACGGGCACTGCGTCGCCGACCCGAAGCTGATGCGCCGCGCCCTGGAGTACGTCAAGGCGTTCGACGGGATCATCGCCCAGCACGCCGAGGAGCCGCGCCTCACCGAGGGTGCCCAGATGCACGAGGGCGAGGTCTCCACCCGCCTCGGGCTGATCGGCTGGCCGGCGGTCGCCGAGGAGGCGATCATCGCCCGGGACGTGCTGCTCGCCGAGCACGTGGGCAGCCGCCTGCACGTCTGCCACGTCTCCACCGCCGGCAGCGTCGAGGTGCTGCGCCAGGCGAAGGCCCGCGGTGTACGCGTCACCGCCGAGGTCACCCCGCACCACCTGCTGCTCACCGACGAGCGGGCGGAGACCTACGACCCGGTCTTCAAGGTCAACCCGCCGTTGCGGACGGCCGCGGACATCGCCGCGCTGCGTGCCGCGCTCGCCGACGGGGTGCTCGACGCGATCGCCACCGACCACGCCCCGCACGCCGTGGAGGACAAGGAGTGCGAGTGGGCGTACGCCCGGCCGGGCATGCTCGGCCTGGAGACGGCCCTCTCCATCGCGCTCGACGTGCTCGGCCCCGAGTGGGACCTGATCGCCGAGCGGATGTCACGGACTCCCGCCCGGATCGCCGGGTTGACCGGGCACGGCATCGACCCGGCGCCCGGTGTGCCGGCCAACCTGACCCTGATCGACCCGGCCGCCCGCCGCACCATCGAGCCGGCGGAGCTGGCCAGCCGCAGTCGCAACACCCCGTATGCCCGCATGACGCTGCCAGGTCGCATCGTGGCGACCTTCCTGCGCGGCGAGCCGACGGTTCTGGACGGAAAGGCTGTCAAGTAATGGTCAAGCGCAGGCCCGCGATTCTCGTCCTCGAGGACGGGCGCACCTTCCCCGGTGAGGCGTACGGAAGTGTCGGGGAGACCTTCGGCGAGGCGGTGTTCAACACCGGCATGACCGGTTACCAGGAGACGCTGACCGACCCGTCCTACCACCGGCAGGTGGTGGTGCAGACCGCGCCGCACATCGGCAACACCGGCGTCAACGGCGAGGACGACGAGTCCGGCCGGATCTGGGTGGCCGGCTATGTCGTGCGCGACCCGGCCCGGATCGGCTCGAACTGGCGGGCCACCGGCGGTCTCGAGGACCGCCTCGCCACCGAGGGTGTGGTGGGCATCAGCGGGGTGGACACCCGGGCACTGACCCGGCACCTGCGGGAGCGGGGCGCCATGCGGGTCGGTATCTCCAGCGTGGACAACGATCCGCAGAGCCTGCTGGCCCGGGTCCGGCAGGCGCCGCAGATGGTCGGCGCGGACCTGTCCGCCGAGGTGACCACTTCCCGGCCGTACGTCGTCGAGGCCCTCGGCGAGCACCGGTTCACCGTGGCGGCGCTCGACCTGGGCATCAAGCGCAACGTGCCGCGCCGGCTGGCCGCGCGCGGGGTGACCACCCACGTGCTGCCCGCCGGGTCGAGCATCGACCAGATGCTCGCCACCGGGGCCGACGCGATCTTCCTGTCGCCCGGTCCGGGTGACCCGGCCACCGCCGACGCGCCGGTGGCGTTGGCGCGGGAGGCGCTGCGGCGGGAGGTGCCGCTGTTCGGCATCTGCTTCGGCAGCCAGATCCTCGGCCGGGCGCTCGGCTTCGGCACGTACAAGCTGGGCTACGGCCACCGGGGCATCAACCAGCCGGTGCTCGACCGGGTCACCGGCAAGGTCGAGGTGACCAGCCACAACCACGGCTTCGCCGTTCAGGTGCCGGGTGCGGGCGACGGCGCGGTGGTGCCCGACCAGGTGATCGAGACCGAGTTCGGCGGCGTTCAGGTGTCGCACGTCTGCCTCAATGACAACGTGGTCGAGGGGCTGCGGGCGAAGGACGTGCCCGCCTTCACCGTCCAGTACCACCCGGAGGCAGCGGCCGGCCCGCACGACGCGGACTACCTGTTCGACCGCTTCGCGGAACTGATCGAAGGCGGAAAGTAATGCCCAAGCGCACTGATCTCAAGCACATCCTGGTGATCGGCTCCGGGCCGATCGTCATCGGGCAGGCCTGCGAGTTCGACTACTCCGGCACCCAGGCGTGCCGGGTGCTGCGCAGCGAGGGGATCCGGGTCAGCCTGGTCAACTCCAACCCGGCGACGATCATGACCGACCCGGAGTTCGCCGACGCCACGTACGTCGAGCCGATCACCCCGGAGTTCGTCGAGCTGGTCATCGCCAAGGAGCGTCCGGACGCGATCCTGCCGACCCTCGGCGGGCAGACCGCGCTGAACACGGCGGTCGCCCTGCACGAGGCCGGCGTCCTGGAGAAGTACGGCGTCGAGTTGATCGGCGCGAACATCGACGCGATCAACCGCGGCGAGGACCGACAGCTGTTCAAGGAGATCGTGGCGAAGGCCGGCGTCCGGCTGGGCGTCGAGGACCCGACCGGCCTGGTGCCGCGCTCCCGGGTCTGCCACACCATGGACGAGGTCGAGGCCACCGTCGCCGAGCTGGGCCTGCCGGTGGTGATCCGGCCGTCGTTCACCATGGGCGGCCTGGGCTCCGGCATGGCGCACACCCCGGAGGACCTGGCCCGCATCGCCGGCGACGGCCTGTCCGCCAGCCCGGTGCACGAGGTGCTCATCGAGGAGAGCGTGCTCGGCTGGAAGGAGTACGAGCTCGAGCTGATGCGCGACCGGCACGACAACGTCGTGGTGGTCTGCTCGATCGAGAACATCGACCCGATGGGCGTGCACACCGGCGACAGCGTCACCGTGGCCCCGGCCATGACGCTCACCGACCGGGAGTATCAGCGCCTGCGGGACCTGGGCATCGCGGTGCTGCGCGAGGTCGGCGTGGACACCGGGGGCTGCAACATCCAGTTCGCGGTCAACCCGGTCGACGGCCGGATCGTCGTGATCGAGATGAACCCCCGGGTGTCGCGCTCCTCGGCGCTGGCCTCCAAGGCGACCGGCTTCCCGATCGCGAAGATCGCCGCGAAGCTGGCCATCGGCTACACCCTCGACGAGATCCCCAACGACATCACGTTGAAGACCCCGGCGGCGTTCGAGCCGACCCTGGACTACGTGGTGGTGAAGATCCCGCGCTTCGCGTTCGAGAAGTTCCCCGGCGCGGACCCGGAGCTGACCACCACGATGAAGTCGGTGGGCGAGGCGATGAGCCTCGGGCGCAACTTCACCGAGGCGCTGAACAAGGCGATGCGGTCGATGGAAACCAAGGAGGCCGGCTTCTGGACGCAGCCGGACCCGCAGGGCGTCACCCTGGCCGACACCCTCGCCGCGCTGCGGATCCCGCATGACGGCCGGCTCTACACCGTCGAGCGGGCCCTGCGACTCGGCGCGTCGATCGCCGAGGTCGCCGAGGCGTCCGGTGGGATCGACCCCTGGTTCCTCGACCAGATCGTCGCGCTGATCGAGTTGCGCGCGGAGATCGTGGCCGCCCCGGTGCTCGACGCCGAGCTGCTGCGCGTGGCCAAGCGGGCCGGTCTGTCCGACCGGCAGCTCGCCGCGCTGCGTCCGGAACTGGCCGCCGAGGACGGGGTACGCACCCTGCGACACCGCCTCGACGTGCGCCCGGTCTACAAGACGGTGGACACCTGCGCGGCCGAGTTCGAGGCGACCACGCCGTACCACTACTCGTCGTACGACCTGGAGACCGAGGTCGTGCCGTCGGACCGGCCGAAGGTGTTGATCCTGGGCTCCGGGCCGAACCGGATCGGGCAGGGCATCGAGTTCGACTACTCGTGCGTGCACGCGGTGCAGGCGCTGCGGGCGGCCGGCTACGAGACCGTCATGGTCAACTGCAACCCGGAGACCGTCTCCACCGACTACGACACCGCCGACCGGCTCTACTTCGAGCCGCTGACCTTCGAGGACGTGCTGGAGGTCTGGCACGCGGAGGAGTCGTCCGGCCGGGCGGCCGGCGGGCCGGGCGTGGTCGGGGTGGTCGTGCAGCTCGGCGGGCAGACCCCGCTGGGGTTGGCGCAGCGGCTCAAGAACGCCGGCGTGCCGATCGTCGGCACCTCCCCGGAGTCGATCCACCTCGCCGAGGAGCGGGGCGCGTTCGGCGCGGTGCTGGTCCGGGCCGGACTGCGCGCTCCGGCGCACGGCATGGCCACCTCCTACGACGAGGCCAAGACGATCGCCGACGAGATCGGCTACCCGGTGCTGGTCCGGCCGTCGTACGTGCTGGGCGGGCGGGGCATGGAGATCGTCTACGACGACCCGACGCTGCGTGACTACATCGGCCGGGCGACCGACATCTCGCCGGATCACCCGGTGCTGGTGGACCGCTTCCTGGACGATGCCATCGAGATCGACGTGGACGCGCTCTGCGACGCCGACGGCGAGGTCTACATCGGCGGCGTGATGGAGCACATCGAGGAGGCCGGCATCCACTCCGGCGACTCGTCCTGCGCGCTGCCGCCGATCACCCTGGCGGGCTCGCACCTGGCCGAGGTCCGCCGCTACACCGAGGCCATCGCCCGTGGCGTCGGCGTCCGGGGTCTGCTCAACGTGCAGTACGCCCTCAAGGACGACGTGCTCTACGTCCTGGAGGCCAACCCGCGGGCGTCGCGGACGGTGCCGTTCGTCTCCAAGGCCACGGCGGTGCCGCTGGCCAAGGCGGCGGCCCGGATCGCGCTCGGCGCGAGCATCGCCCAGTTGCGCGCCGAGGGCCTGCTGCCCGCGACCGGGGACGGGGGCACGATGCCCGCCGACGCGCCGATCGCGGTCAAGGAGGCGGTGCTGCCGTTCAAGCGCTTCCGGACCCGCGCCGGCAAGGGGATCGACTCGCTGCTCGGCCCGGAGATGAAGTCGACGGGCGAGGTGATGGGCATCGACACCAACTTCGGGCACGCCTTCGCCAAGAGCCAGTCGGCCGCGTACGGGTCGCTGCCGACCACCGGGAAGATCTTCGTCTCGGTGGCCAACCGGGACAAGCGCGGCATGATCTTCCCGATCAAGCGGTTGGCCGATCTGGGCTTCGAGATCGTGGCGACCGCCGGCACCGCCGAGGTGCTGCGCCGGCACGGCATCGCCTGCGAGCAGATCCGCAAGCACTACCAGGCCGGTGAGGGGGACGACGCGGTGTCGCTGATCCTCGGCGGCGACGTGGCGCTGGTGATCAACACGCCGCAGGGCTCGGGGGCCAGCGCCCGCTCCGACGGCTACGAGATCCGCAGCGCGGCCGTCACCGCGGACATCCCCTGCATCACCACGGTCCCCGGCGCCGCCGCGGCGGTGATGGGCATCGAGGCGCGCATTCGCGGCGACATGCAGGTCCGCCCCCTGCAGGACCTGCACGCCACCCTGCGGGCGGCCCAGTGACCCTGTTCGAGCGGGCGGTTCGGCCCTGGTTGTTCCGGCTCGGCGGTGGGGACGCCGAGGCCGCGCACGAGTGGACGCTGCGGCGGTTGTCCGGGCTGTCCCGCAGTCCGGTGGCGCTCGCCGCCCTGCGGGCCCGCTACGCGGTGCGGGCACCGCGCACGGTGTTCGGCGTGCGGTTCCCCAATCCGGTCGGGCTGGCCGCCGGCATGGACAAGGACGGCGCGGCGCTGCCGGCCTGGCCGGCGCTCGGGTTCGGCTTCGTCGAGGTCGGCACGGTCACCGCGCACGCCCAGCCGGGCAATCCCCGGCCCCGGCTGTTCCGGCTGCCGGCCAGCGAGGCGGTGGTCAACCGGATGGGCTTCAACAACGCCGGGGCCGCCGCGCTGGCCGCCCGGCTGGCGGCGCTGCCGCGCCCGCTCGGGGTGCCGCTGGGCATCTCGCTGGGCAAGTCCAAGGTGACCCCGCTCGACGAGGCGGTCGAGGACTACCTCGCCTCGTACCGGGCGTTGCGCGCGCACGGCGACTACTTCGCGGTGAACGTCTCCTCGCCGAACACCCCGGGTCTGCGGTCCCTGCAGGACCGCACGCACCTGGACGCGCTGCTCGGCGCGCTGGTGGGGGAGAAGCCGGTACTGGTCAAGATCGCACCGGACCTGACCGAGGCGGCGATCGCCGAGCTGCTGGAGGTCTGCCTGGCGCGGGGTGCGGCCGGGGTGATCGCCACCAACACGACGCTGTCCCGCGAGGGGCTCGCCGTCGGTGACGCCGAGCGCGGCGCGCAGGCCGGTGGTCTGTCCGGCCGGCCGTTGACCGGGCGTGCCCGCGACGTGGTCGCCTTCGTGCACCGCGAGACCGGCGGCCGGCTGCCGATCATCGGGGTCGGCGGGGTGCTGGACCCGGACGACGCGGCGCGGATGTTCGACGCCGGCGCCGCCCTGGTGCAGCTCTACACCGGATTCATCTACCGGGGTCCGGCTCTGGTCCGCGCAGCCGCCCGCACGACGGCCACAGCCCTGGCACCGGAACCGGTCGCCGGCCGGTGATCGGCCCCGGCCCGGTGCTGGTCCAGCCCTGCGCCGGGCCGGCTCTGCGCCGGGGTGCCCACCCGCTCCGCTGTCCGTTTGCTCTGCTTCAACCCACGCAACGGCCGGCGTCCGGTATCCGGACACCAGGCGTTGCCTCCGTTGAAGCAGAGCAAAGGCGCAGAGGGAGGGGCTCGACCGGCCGCCTGACGACCGCCGCGCGGCCCGTCCGTGCCTGGAAGGAGTACGCGTGACACCCGAGGAGATCCTGGCCGCGGACCGGGCGCACGTCTGGCATCCGTACGCGGCGCTGCCGCCGGCGACCCAGCCGTACGTGGTGCGCGGCGCCGAGGGGGTACGGCTGACCCTGGCCGACGGGCGGGAGCTGGTGGACGGGATGTCGTCCTGGTGGGCGGCGATCCACGGCTACCGGCACCCGGTGCTGGACGCGGCGGTGACCGACCAGCTCGGCCGGATGAGTCACGTGATGTTCGGCGGGCTCACTCACGAGCCCGCCGTCCAGCTGGCCCGCACGCTGGTCGAGCTGACCCCGGACGGCCTGGAGCACGTCTTCCTGGCTGACTCCGGCTCGGTCAGCGTCGAGGTGGCGGTGAAGATGTGCCTGCAGTACCAACGCGCCGTCGGCCGGCCGCAGCGGCGCCGCCTGGCGACCTGGCGGGGCGGCTACCACGGCGACACGTTCCACCCGATGAGCGTCTGCGACCCGGAGGGCGGGATGCACCACCTGTGGGGTGACGTGCTGCCGCGGCAGGTCTTCGCACCGGTCCCGCCGGGCGGCTTCACCGATCCGCCCGACGAGGCGTACGTGGCGGCGCTGGTGGACGCGGTCGAGCGGCACGCCGACGAGCTGGCCGCGGTGATCGTGGAGCCGGTCGTGCAGGGCGCCGGCGGGATGCGCTTTCACCATCCGGCATACCTGCGGGTCCTGCGCGAGGTGACCCGGGCGCACGGAATCCTGCTGATCTTCGACGAGATCGCCACCGGCTTCGGTCGAACCGGGCGCATGTTCGCCGCCGAGCACGCCGGGGTCAGCCCGGACGTGCTGTGCGTGGGCAAGGCCCTCACCGGCGGCTACCTGACCCTGGCGGCGACACTGTGCACCCCGGAGGTCGCCCGGGGCATCTCCGCGGCCGGCGTGCTCGCGCACGGGCCCACGTTCATGGGCAACCCCCTGGCCTGCGCGGTGGCCAACGCCTCCATCGGGCTGCTGCGGGCCGGGGACTGGGCGGGGCAGGTCGCCAGGATCGCCGCCGGCCTGCGCGCCGGTCTGGAGCCCCTGCGCGGCGCGCCCGGCGTCGCCGACGTGCGGGTGCTCGGCGCGATCGGCGTCGTCCAGCTCGATCACGAGGTCGACATCGGCGCGGCCACCGCGGCGGCGGCCGGGCAGGGGGTGTGGCTGCGGCCGTTCCGCGACCTGATCTACACGATGCCGCCGTACGTCACCGACGACGCCGACCTGGCCCGGATCGCGTCCGGCGTGGCGGCGGCGGTGGTGGCCGGCTGAGCCGGCCGCCGGCAACGGGTACCCCGGAGGGCGGGTCCGCCACCCGGGACGAGGAGAGAGGGAGTACGCCGATGGAGAGCTTCGGAACCCGGCTGCACCGGGCGGTCACCGAGCGGGGGCCGCTCTGCGTGGGCATCGACCCGCATCCCGGTCTGCTGGCTCGGTGGGGTCTCGACGACGACGTCGCGGGTCTTGACCGGTTCACCCAAACCGTCGTGGAAGCGCTCGGTGACCGGGTTGCGGTGGTGAAGCCTCAGTCGGCCTTTTTCGAGCGTTTCGGATCCCGCGGTGTGGCGATTCTTGAGTCAACTATCCGACAGTTACGCGATGCCGGTTCGCTCGTTCTGCTCGACGTCAAGCGCGGAGACATCGGCTCGACGGTGCGCGCGTACGCCTGCGCGTACCTTGATCCATCCAGCCCGTTGTATGTCGACGCGGTCACCGCGAGCCCTTACCTGGGAGTAGGTTCGCTGGCCCCGATGTTCGAGCTGGCCGCCGAGCACGGCGGCGGGGTCTTCGTGCTGGCCCTCACCTCCAACCCCGAGGGTGCCGCCGTGCAACGCGCCCGCACGGCCGACGGCCGCACCGTCGCGCAGACCGTGATCGACGAGATTTCCCAGCTCAACAAGGGTGCGACCCCCCTCGGCAGCTTCGGGTTGGTGGTCGGCGCGACCATCGGCGACACCGGTCACGACCTCTCCGGCGTGGGGGGTCCGCTGCTCGCGCCGGGGCTCGGCGCGCAGGGTGCCGGCGCGGCCGATCTGCGTACCGTCTTCGGTTCGAGCCTCGCCACGGTGCTCCCGTCGTACTCCCGGGAAGTGCTCTCCGCGGGCCCCGACGTCGCCGCGCTGCGGGCCGCCGCGGACCGGGTGCTGGGCGAGTGCCGGGCCGTTCTGGCTGCCCGTTGACTGACTGACGGCTCGGTCACTGTGCGGTGATCGTCGCGCGCCCACGTTGCCGAAAGCTCCGTTGACCGCTAGTTTTCCCCGCGCTGGGAACCACGGACCCCTTGGTTCACAGCGACACCACGTTTCACAGATGCGGCGGTGCGCCCCGCCCGCCGCGATAGGGACCTGAGGAGAACTGGTGCCGCTCCCGTCACTGACCCCCGAACAGCGCGCTGCCGCGCTCGAGAAGGCCGCGGAGATCCGCAAGGCCCGTGCCGAGCTGAAGGAGCAGCTCAAGCAGGGCAAGACCACCCTTGGCGCCGTCCTCGAGCGCGCCGAGAGCGACGACGTCGTGGGTAAGCTCAAGGTTTCGGCCGTCCTGCAGGCGATGCCGGGCATTGGCAAGATCCGGGCTACCCAGATCATGGAGAAGCTCAAGATCGCTGACAGCCGTCGCCTGCGTGGCCTCGGCGAGCAGCAGCGCAAGGCACTGCTTGGAGAGTTCGCCGCCAACTGAACCTGGCAGCGTGTAGAAACAAGCAGTGAGCACGGATGACGAGGCGCGCCCGGCGGCTCGGCTCACTGTCCTGGCTGGACCTTCGGGTTCCGGCAGGGAGAGTGTCGTCGAGCTCGTCCGGGCGCGTTCTCCGTTCGTGTGGATCCCGGTACCGGCCACCACCCGGCCGCGCCGGGAGCAGGAGGTCGACGGTGTCGACCGGGTCTTCCTCGCGCCGGCCGAGTTCGACCGGCGGGTGGCCGCGGGCGAGCTGCTGGAGTGGTCCAGGGCCGGCCCACACCACCGGGGTACGCCGTACCCGCCGCTGCGCGCCCGGCTCGACGCCGGGCAGCCGGTGCTGCTCCCGCTCGACCTGCGCGGCGCCCCGCTGGTCCGGGCGCGCCTGCCCGACGCCCGGCTGGTGCTGCTGAGCCCGCCCGGGAAGCGTCCCGACCCGGCCGTCGCGGCGAGCTTCGACCACGCCCTGACCCACGACCACACCGAGCGGGTCGTCGGCGAGCTGGTAGGCTTACTCGGTTCTTCTTATCCGGATCCGACCTGGTCGCGTGTGCGCGGCTGACGGTCGGCCGCCGTTGAGACTCAGCACCGCGTTCGCGCGGCTCGAAAGACGCAGAGGTTAATTCGTGGGATCCATCGCCAACCCCGAAGGCATCACCAACCCGCCGATCGACGAGCTCCTCGAGAAGACGACGTCGAAGTACGCGCTGGTCATCTTCGCCGCCAAGCGCGCGCGCCAGGTCAACGCCTACTACAGCCAGCTCGGTGAGGGCCTGCTGGAGTACGTCGGCCCGCTCGTCGAGACCACCCCCCAGGAGAAGCCCCTCTCCATCGCCATGCGCGAGATCAACGCGGGCCTGCTCACCGCCGAGCCGACCGACCAGCCGTAAGACCGCACCCGTCGATGTCCGCCTCGATCGTCCTCGGGGTCGGCGGCGGCATCGCCGCCTACAAGGCGTGTGAGCTGCTGCGGCTCTTCACCGAGTCGGGTCACCGGGTCCGCGTCGTACCGACCGCGTCGGCGCTCCGCTTCGTCGGAGCGCCGACCTGGGCGGCACTGTCCGGCCAGCCGGTCGCCGACGACGTCTGGTCCGACGTGCACGAGGTGCCGCACGTGCGCCTCGGCCAGCAGGCCGACCTGGTGGTGGTCGCGCCGACGACCACCGACCTGCTCGCCAAGGCCGCGCACGGGCTCGCCGACGACCTGCTGACCAACACGCTGCTGACCGCCCGCTGCCCGGTGGTGCTGGCTCCGGCCATGCACACCGAGATGTGGGAGCACCCGGCCACGGTGGCCAACGTCGCCACGCTGCGCTCCCGGGGGGTCCGGGTCATCGAGCCGGCCGTCGGGCGACTCACCGGCGCCGACAGCGGCAAGGGCCGGCTGCCCGACCCGGCGGAGATCTTCGCCGTCGCCCGTCGGGTCCTCGCCCGGGGTGACTCCGCCCCCGCCGACCTGGCCGGCCGGCGGGTGGTGGTCACCGCGGGCGGCACCCGCGAGCCCTTGGACCCGGTCCGCTTCCTCGGCAACCGGTCGTCGGGCAAGCAGGGCTACGCGTTCGCCCGCGCGGCGGTGGCCCGGGGCGCCCAGGTGACCCTGATCGCGGCCAACGTCTCCCTCGCCGCCCCCGCCGGGGTCGACCTGGTCCGTGTCGGCTCCACCGCCGAACTGCGCGACGCGACCGTCAAGGCCGCCGACGAGGCCGACGCGGTGGTGATGGCGGCGGCTCCGGCCGATTTCCGGCCGGCGACGTACGCGCCTGGCAAAATCAAGAAGTCGGACGACGGCGTCGCTCCCACCATCGAGCTGGTCACGAACCCGGACATCGCGGCGGAGCTCGGCCAGCGCAAACGACCGGAGCAGGTGCTGGTGGTGTTCGCCGCCGAGACCGGCGACGCCGAGGCCAACGGCCGGGCGAAACTCGCCCGGAAGCGGGCCGACCTGATCGTCGTCAACGAGGTCGGTCCGGATCTGGTCTTCGGCGCCGACACCAACACGGTGACGGTCATCGGCGCGGACGGCTCGGTCAGCCGACTGCCGGAGCAGGCCAAGGAGGACGTGGCCGACACCGTGTGGGATCTCGTCGTGGCGCGGCTGGCCGACCGCTCCTGACGAGTGGAACAAAGCACGACTGAACTCCACGCCCGCCGCAGTGGTGATTAGACTCCCGCGGAACGACATCACACGCTTAGGAGTGCCGTGACACGCCGCCTCTTCACGTCCGAATCGGTCACGGAAGGCCACCCGGACAAGATCGCCGACCAGATCAGCGATGGCATCCTCGACGCGCTGCTCGCCGAGGATCCGCACAGCCGGGTGGCGGTCGAGACCATGATCACCACCGGCCAGGTGCACATCGCCGGTGAGGTGACCACCAAGGCGTACGCCGACATCCCGACGATCGTCCGGCGGACCATCCTCGACATCGGCTACGACTCGTCGAAGAAGGGCTTCGACGGCGCCTCCTGCGGGGTCAGCGTCTCCATCGGCGCGCAGTCCGAGGACATCGCGCAGGGCGTGGACAACGCGTTCGAGCTGCGTACCGGCGCGTCGGAGAGCGCGCTGGACGCGCAGGGCGCCGGCGACCAGGGCATGATGTTCGGCTTCGCCTGCTCGGAGACGCCCGAGCTGATGCCGCTGCCGATCGCCCTGGCGCACCGTCTGGCCCGCCGGCTCGCCGCGGTCCGCAAGGACGGCACGATCCCGTACCTGCGGCCGGACGGCAAGACCCAGGTCACCATCGAGTACGAGGGGCTGCGCCCGGTCCGGCTGAACACGGTGGTCGTGTCCAGCCAGCACGCCGCGGACATCTCCCTGGACTCGCTGCTCACCCCGGACGTGCGCGACCACGTCATCGCCCCCGAGCTGGAGAGCCTCGGCCTGGACACCGACGGCTACCGGCTGTTGGTCAA
Source organism: Micromonospora sp. NPDC050695 (assembly GCF_040654415.1). Lineage (NCBI taxonomy): Bacteria > Bacillati > Actinomycetota > Actinomycetes > Micromonosporales > Micromonosporaceae > Micromonospora > Micromonospora sp. NPDC050695. Next base: position 29,553 of record NZ_JBFAHZ010000016.1, on the reverse strand, counting down.
CCCGACCGGCCGGTTCGAGATCGGTGGCCCGATGGGTGACGCCGGGCTGACCGGCCGCAAGATCATCGTGGACACCTACGGCGGGTACGCCCGGCACGGCGGTGGCGCGTTCTCCGGCAAGGACCCGTCCAAGGTGGACCGGTCGGCCGCGTACGCGATGCGGTGGGTGGCCAAGAACGTGGTCGCCGCCGGCCTGGCCGAGCGGTGCGAGGCGCAGGTCGCCTACGCCATCGGCAAGGCGCACCCGGTGAGCCTGTTCATCGAGACGTTCGGCACCGAGACGGTGCCGGTCTCCTCGATCGAGAAGGCCGTCGCCGAGGTGTTCGACCTGCGCCCGGCCGCGATCATCCGGGACCTCAACCTGCTCCGCCCGATCTACCAGCAGACCGCCGCGTACGGCCACTTCGGCCGGGAGCTGCCGGACCTGACCTGGGAGAGCACCGACCGGGCCGCCGACCTCAAGTCGGCCGCGGGAGCCTGACCGCCACCAGGCGCAGCGACCGGCGACCCGCGGACGGGTCGCCGTTCGCGCGCGTCTGCGTGGACGTGCCACTGGCGCACCTGGACCGCCCGTTCGACTACCTGGTGCCGGCCGAGCTGGACGACGTGGCGGTGCCCGGCACCCGGGTGAAGGTGCGCTTCGCGGGGCAGCTCGTCGACGGGTGGCTGCTGTCCCGCGCCGACGACTCCGGGCACACCGGCCGCCTCGCTTACCTGGAGAAGGTGGTCTCCCCGGAGCCGGTGCTGGCGCCGGAGATCGCCCGGCTGGCCCGCGCGGTGGCCGACCGGTACGCGGGCAGCCTCGCCGACGTGCTCCGGCTCGCGGTGCCACCCCGGCACGCCCGGGTGGAGAAGGAGCCCCGCGACGACCAGCCCGCCCCCGGGGCCACCGCCGACGGCGCGGAGCGCGTCGACGCCGGGCCGCCGGTCACCGGGGCGGACGGTACGACCGCGCCCGTGGTAAGCGGTACGACCGTGCCCGGTGCGGACGGCCCGGCCGCGCCCGTGGTGGACCCGCGCGGGTGGCGGGACTACCCGACCGGCCCGGTCCTGCTGCGGGCGCTCACCGACGGCCGGGCGCCCCGCGCGGTCTGGTCGGCGTTGCCCGGCGAGGACTGGGCGGCCCGCTACGCCGACGCGGTCGCCGCGACGGTGGCCGGGGGACGCGGGGCCGTGGTGGTGGTGGCCGACGCCCGCGACCTCGACCGCCTCGACGCCGCGCTCACCGCCGTGCTCGGCTCGGGGCGGCACGTCAGCCTCTCCGCCGCGCTCGGGCCGGCCCGGCGCTACCGGGCCTTCCTCACCGCGCGGCGTGGGCAGGTACCGGTGGTGATCGGCACCCGGGCGGCGATGTTCGCCCCGGTGGACCGGCTCGGCCTGGTCGCCGTCTGGGATGACGGCGACGACCTGCACTCCGAGCCCCGGGCGCCCTATCCGCACGCCCGCGACGTGCTGCTCACCCGCGCCCAGCTCGCCGAGGCCGGCGCGCTGGTCGGCGGGTACGCCCGCACCGCCGAGGCGCAGCTGCTGCTGGAGACCGGCTGGGCCCGGGAGGTCGTCGCCGACCGGGCGACGGTGCGGGCCCGCGTTGCGGCCATCGCACCCACCGGCGACGATCCCCAGCTGGCGCGTGACCCGGGTGCGGCCACCGCCCGGCTGCCCAGCCTGGCCTGGACGGCCGCCCGGGACGCCATCCGGGCGGACCTGCCGGTGCTCGTTCAGGTGCCCCGGCGCGGCTACCTGCCGTCGATCTCCTGCGCCGACTGCCGCACCCCGGCGCGGTGCGCGCACTGCGCCGGCCCGCTCGCGCTGCCCTCGTCCGGTGGCACCCCGGCGTGCCGCTGGTGCGCCCGGGTGGCCGCCGCGTACGCCTGCCCGCAGTGCGATGGTCGGCGGCTGCGGGCCGCGGTGACCGGCGCCCGGCGTACCGCCGAGGAGCTGGGCCGGGCGTTCCCCGGCGTGCCCGTGCGCACCTCGGGGCGGGAGGAGGTGCTCACCGACGTGCCCGGCGGGGCGGCCCTGGTGGTGGCCACCCCGGGTGCCGAGCCGGTCGCCGAGGGCGGCTACGGCGCGGTGCTGCTGCTCGACTCGTGGGCCCTGCTGACCCGGGCCGACCTGCGTGCCGGCGAGGAGGCGCTGCGGCGCTGGCTGGCCGCCGCGGCGCTGGCCCGGCCGGCCCCGGCCGGCCGGGTGGTGGTCGTCGCCGACGGCGCGCTCGCCCCGGTGCAGGCGCTGCTGCGCTGGGACGCGGCCTGGTTCGCCGGCCGCGAGCTGGCCGAGCGCCGGGAGTTGGGCTTCCCTCCGGCGGTGCGGATGGCCAGCGTCACCGGCCCGGCCGAGGCGGTGGCCGACCTGCTCGCCGCCGCCCGGCTGCCCGCCGACGCCGAGGTGCTCGGGCCCGTGCCCGCCGACGAGGGGCGGGAGCGGATGCTGGTCCGGGTGCCCCGGGCGCGGGCCGCCGCGCTCGCCGAGGCGCTGCACTCGGCCGCCGGGGCGCGCGCCGCCCGCAAGGCCGCCGATCCGGTTCGTCTCCAGGTCGATCCGCTGAGCCTGTTCTGACCGGTTCGGCCGATGCCGGCGGCCCCCCCGACCTGGTCCGCGGTGGTGGCCCCCGCACACCGCGTCCGGCAAAGCGCTGGCGCCCGGGTGGTAGCATCGCCCGTCATGCCCGGGCGTACGACGGTTCCTGGTTGCGGTGCGGCGTCGGACACACCGAGCCGGAGCCGCCGCAGGACGGCGCGACGGTGGCGGGAACGCGTCGGTCGGACGCGAATGTCGATGATGTCAAACAGCCGGTTATCAGGGGTGGACCAGTCGTGACCGTTCGACAATCGATCGTCTTCAACGGCGACCTCGGCAGCGGCAAGAGCACCGTGTCGGTCGAGATCGCCAACCGGCTCGGCATGCGCCGGGTCAGCGTGGGTGATCTCTATCGGGAGATGGCCCAGCAGCGGCAGATGACCGCCCTGCAGCTCAACCTGCACGCCGAGCTGGACCAGGCCGTCGACGGCTACGTCGACCAGCTCCAGCGCGACATCGCCGCGTCCGGCGAGCGCCTCGTCATGGACTCCCGGCTGGCGTGGCACTTCTTCACCGACGCGCTCAAGGTGCACATGATCACCGAGCCGGGTGAGGCGGCCCGCCGGGTGCTGGCCCGCCCCTCCGGGCCGGCGGAGAGCTACGCCTCGCTGGAGGAGGCCAAGGCCAAGCTCCGCGAGCGCAGCGAGAGCGAGCGCAGCCGGTTCATCGTCCGCTACGGGGTGGACAAGGCGCGGCTGCGCAACTACGACCTGATCTGCGACACCACCCGGGCCTCGGCCGCCGAGGTGGTCGAGCACATCATCGCCGCGCACGAGGGGACGCTCGGCGCCGAGGTGCTGCGCGACGGCCCGCCGCTGCTGCTGCTGGACCCGGCCCGGGTCTACCCGACCGAGGACATCGCCACCCTGCGCGGACTGTGGGACACCGAGTTCGTCGGTGACGTGGCCGAGGCCGGTGACGAGGCCCTCGAACCGTTGAAGATCGGGTTCACCGGCGAGTACTTCTTCGTCGTGGACGGCCACCGCCGGCTCAGCGCAGCCCTGCAGAACGGCTTCTCCCTCGTCCCCGCCCAGCTCGTCGCGGAGGTCGACGAGCCGGTGGTGGGCGGCATGAGCGCCATCGACTACTTCGCCGCGCAGGTGCGCCCCGGCCTGGTCTACGACTGGGAGGCGGCTCACAAGATCCAGCTGCCGTTGCCGGAGCCCGCGCTGCTCGGTGGCGACGCGGTCCTGGCCGGGGATCCGGGCGTCAACGCCTGACCCCCTGGGCGGTCCCAGCCCTCGTCGTCGCGGCCTGTGGCCTGAGGGCTGAGGCCTGAGGCCTGAGGGCGGTGGCCTGCGGGCTGCCGGATGACGCCGGCACCGGGATGATGGAGCCTCCGACGCATCGACGGGGGAGGCCGGCCATGGATGCTGCCGAGGCGCTCACACTGCTCATGTCGCCGCAGGGGCGTGTCGACCCGTACCCGACGTACGAGCGGTTGCGCGCCCACGGGCCGGTGGTGCAGGCGCTGCCCGGCCTGTACGTGGTGACCGGCTATCCGGAGGCCGACGAGTTGCTGCGCGACCCCCGGCTCGGGGTGCTCGACGACACGCTGCGGGACCAGGTCTGGCCGAACTGGCGGCAGAGCCCGGCGGTGTCGTCGATCGCCCGGTCGATGCTGCGCACCAACCCGCCCGACCACAGCCGGATGCGTCGGCTCGCCGCCGGGGCGTTCAGCCCGCGCCGGATCGCCGGCATGCGGGACGTGGTGCTGGCCCAGGCCGAGGAACTGCTCGACGCGATGGTCGACCGGGCCGAGGACGGCGCGCCGGTCGACGTGCTGGCCGACTTCGCGTACCCGCTGCCGGTGGGGGTGATCTGCGCGCTGCTCGGCGTGCCCGCGGCCGACCGGCCGTTGTTCCGCCGCTGGGCCGGTGACCTGACCGGCGTGCTGGAGCCGGAGATCACCACCGAGGAGTTGGCGGTCGCCGACGCGGGTGCCGCCGAGCTGCGCGACTACTTCGTCGAGTTGATCGTCGCCCGGCGCCGGGCACCGGCCGACGACCTGACCACGGCGCTGGTCCAGGTGCACGACGCCGACGGTGAGCGGCTCACCGGCGACGAGCTGCTGGCCAACCTGGTGGTGCTGCTGGTGGCCGGCTTCGAGACCACCACCAACCTGCTCGGCAACGGGCTCGTCGTGCTGCTGCGTCACCCGGCGGCCGCCGACGCGCTGCGCGCCGACCCCGCGCTCGCCCCGGCGTACGTCGAGGAGCTGCTGCGCTACGACTCCCCGGTGCAGCTGACCACCCGCACCAGCACGGCGCCGGTGCGCTGCGGTGGGCTCGACCTGCCGGCGGGCAGCACGGCGCTGCTGCTGCTCGGCGCGGCCAACCGGGATCCGCGCCGCTTTCCCGACCCGCGCTGCTTCGACCCGACCCGCGAGCAGGCGCACCCGCTGTCCTTCGGCGCCGGCCCGCACTACTGCCTCGGCGCCGGCCTGGCCCGGCTGGAGGCGCAACTGGCGTTCCCGCTGCTGCTGCGCCGGCTGCCCGAGCTGGCCCTGGCCGGGACGCCCCGGCACCGGACCCGGCTGACCCTGCGCGGCTACGACAGCCTGCCGGTGACGCTGGGCACACCGGCGGTGGTCGATCGCGGTACGCCGGCCGGCGTCCGGCCGGGCACTCCGTAGACTGGTACGGCACCGCTCGTCCCACCCATGAAGGAGCCGTCCCGCGTGACCGTCCAGCCCATCCGTCTTTTTGGGGATCCGGTGCTGCGCACGCCGGCTGATCCGGTGGTCGATTTCGACGTCGAGCTGCGGAGGCTCATCGCCGACCTGACCGACACGATGCGTGAGCAGAACGGCGCCGGCCTGGCCGCCCCGCAGCTCGGTGTGGGCCTGCGGGTGTTCACCTTCGACGTCGACGACGTGCTCGGGCACCTGGTCAACCCGGTGCTCGAATTCCCCGACGAGGAGGAGCAGGACGGCCCCGAGGGCTGCCTGTCGATCCCCGGGCTCTACTTCGACACCAAGCGGCGGCAGAACGTCGTCGCCAAGGGCTTCAACGGCTACGGTGACCCGTTGCAGATCGTCGGCACCGGTCTGATGGCCCGCTGCGTGCAGCACGAGACCGACCACCTCGACGGTGTGCTCTTCCTGGACCGGCTCGACGCCGCCGGTCGCAAGGAGGCGATGAAGGCGATCCGCCAGGCCGAGTGGTACGACGCGGCCGCCCCGCCGGTGGTCAAGGTCAACCCGCACGGTGCGGGCAGTCCCTTCGGTCTGGGTCGGTGACCCGGATGCGCGTGATCTTCGCCGGTACGCCGGCCGTCGCGGTTCCCGCCCTGTCCGCCGTCGCCGCTTCGCGGCACGAGCTGGTCGCCGTGGTGACCCGGCCCGACGCGCCCGCCGGGCGGGGGCGTGGCCTGTCCCGCTCCCCGGTCGCCGAGTGGGCCGACGAGCAGGGCGTCGAGGTGCTCACGCCGGCCCGCCCCCGGGACCCGGAGTTTCTCGACCGGCTGCGCGAGCTGGCACCGGACTGCGTGCCGGTGGTCGCGTACGGCGCGCTGGTGCCGCCGGCGGCACTGGAGATCCCCCGACACGGCTGGATCAACCTGCACTTCTCGCTGCTGCCGGCCTGGCGGGGCGCCGCGCCCGTGCAGCACGCCGTGCTGCACGGCGACGAGCTGACCGGCGCCAGCGTGTTCCAGCTGGAGCAGGGCCTGGACACCGGCCCGGTCTACGGCACCCTGACCGACGAGATCCGTCCCGCCGACACGTCCGGCGACCTGCTGGAGCGGCTCGCCGACTCCGGTGCGGGTCTGCTGGTGGCGGTGCTGGACGCGATCGAGGACGGCACCGCCCGTGCCGAGCCGCAGCCGGCCGACGGTGTGTCGCTGGCACCGAAGCTGACCGTGGACGACGCCCGGGTCCGCTGGGCTGACCCGGGGTTCGCGGTGGACCGCCGGATCCGGGCCTGCACCCCGGCCCCCGGCGCCTGGACCACGTTCCGCGGTGAGCGGGTGAAACTCGGCCCGGTCGTGCCGGTGCCCGACGGGCCGGAGCTGAAGCCGGGGGAGTTGCTGGTGGAGAAGTCCCGCGTGCTGGCCGGTACGGCCACCGTGCCGGTGCGTCTCGGCGAGGTGCGGGCCGCGGGCAAGCGGGCCATGTCGGCGACCGACTGGGCGCGTGGCGTCCGCGTCGGCGCCGGCGAGGACCTCGCGTGAGCGCCCCGGAGGGGACGCGCCCGCCGCGCTCCGGCCCGCCCGCCGGTCGCGGCGCGGACCGCCGGCCGGTACGACCGCCGCTGGACCGGCCGCGCCGCGCGGCGTACGAGGCGGTGGCCGCCGTGCACCGCGACGACGCGTTCGCCAACCTGGTGCTGCCGATCATCCTGCGCGAGGAGGGCCTGTTCGGCCGGGACGCGGCGTTCGCCACCGAGCTGACCTACGGCACCCTGCGTCACCTGGGCACGTTGGACGCGATCCTCACCGACGCGGCCGGCCGGGACGTGGCCCGGATCGACCCGCCGGTGCGTGACGCGCTGCGGCTCGGGGCGTACCAGCTCCTGCACACCCGTGTGCCGGCGCACGCCGCGGTCTCGTCGACGGTGGACCTGGTCCGCTCGGTCGCGCCGGGTGCGACCGGGTTCGCCAACGCGGTGCTGCGGGAGGTGTCGACCCTCGACTCCGACGGCTGGGTGGCGAAGCTCGCCCCGCCGATGGAGACCGACCCGGTCGGGCACCTGGCGGTCGCGTACAGCCACCCGCAGTGGATCGTGCGGGCCTTCTCCGAGGCGCTCGACGGTGATCTGGGCGAGACGGCCCGCCTTCTGATCGAGGACAACGAGCGTCCGCCGGTGCACCTGTGCGCCCGGCCCGGCCTGATCGACCCGGTCGAGCTGGCCGACCAGGTCGGCGGTGCGCCGGGCGCGTTCTCGCCGTACGCCGTCTATCTGCCCGGTGGCTCGCCGGGCGATGTGCCGGCGGTGGTCGACGGCCGCGCCCACGTCCAGGACGAGGGCTCCCAACTGGTGGCCGCCGCCCTGGCCGACGCGCCGCTCGACGGCCCGGACGGGCGCTGGCTGGACCTGTGCGCCGGCCCCGGCGGCAAGGCCGGGCTGCTCGGCGCGCTGGCCGCGCAGCGTGGTGCCCGGGTGACCGCGGTGGAGGTGGCCGAGCACCGCGCCCGGCTGGTGTCCCAGGCGACCCGGGGGCTGCCGGTGGCCGTGCTGGCCACCGACGGCCGTGAGGTCGGCGCGGACCCGAAGCTGCCCGAGGGGCACTTCGACCGGGTCCTGGTGGACGCCCCGTGCACCGGGCTCGGGTCGCTGCGCCGCCGGCCGGAGTCACGGTGGCGTCGCCAGCCATCCGACCTGCCGCCGCTGACCCGGCTGCAACGCGAGCTGCTCGGCGCGGCGCTGCGGGCGGTGCGCCCGGGTGGTCTGGTCGCCTACGTCACCTGCTCGCCGCACACCGTCGAGACGCACGTGACGGTGACCGAGGCGGCTCGCCGCAGCGGTGTGTCGGTGGACTTCGTCGACGCCCGACCGTTGCTGCCGGCCGGTATGCCCGGCCTGGGCGACGGCCCGACCGTGCAGCTCTGGCCGCACCGGCACGGCACCGACGCGATGTTCCTCGCCGTCCTGCGCAAGGGCTGACCGCCGTCCTGCGCGGAGAGCTGACGCACGGGCCGACACGGCACCGCACCCGGCCGACCCGGCCGGGTGCGGTCGTGCGGCCGGTCAGGTGACCGGGAGGCCCTTCGTGCCCGCGTTGCGCAGCGAACGGGTCAGGTCCCGGTCGCTGATCCACAGGAAGCACTGCACACCGCGGTTGCCGTTCTTCCACTCCTGCTCGTACGGCTGGTAGTAGATCGTTCCGGCGCGGAAGTCGAGCTGCGCGTTGTCCGGCACCTTGGCGAACGTCGCGGTCATCGTCTGGCAGGCCCGGTGGGTCCGCTTGGTGGTGCGGGTGAACTCGGCGTAGCTGATGTCCGGGGCCTGCCAGATCCCGACGAACTCGGCGTGGTGCTTGGCGGTGCACGGCACCGTGACCATCTCGTCGATGTCGTCCTTGACGAGCTTCGGGTTGAAGCAGCGGTACGCCAACGGCGCCGCCCCGATCAACGCCCCCCGGAGGCTGCCGGTGCGCAGGTCGACGGCGGTGTCGTCGATGCTGGCGACCTCAGTGACGTCGCAGCGGTACCAGCGGGCCCCGCCGGTCCAGGCCTGCGGCGAGGGCAGCACGACGGTCAGGCCGAGCCGACCGGAGCGCCAGTCGGCGCCGACGGCCTTGTTGACCTCCTTGTCGCAGCTCGCCTGCGCGGCCCGCATGCCCTCCGAGCCGGGCGGCGGGGGCGTGCCGCGCTCCGCTCCCGGCCCGGTGAGGGTGCCGACGAACATGGTTTCCACCCGGTGCGACTCGGCACACGCCATCGGGTTGTAGCCGGTCAGGAAACCGACCTGCTGGGAGGAGTGGTGGCAGACGTCGGCGGCGGGCACGAACTGCTGCGCCGCGACGGGCGCCGGCCAGTCGTCGGTGAGGTCACGGTCGACTCCGGCCGGTGCGCCACACCCGGCGAGCGCCAGGGCCACCGCCGCGCCCCCGGCCACCGCCGTCAACCACCGTCGCATCGTCGACCTCCCGCCGCTGGTGGCCTCCGGCCGACCCTCGGCTGGTCGGTAGCGCCACGGCGCAGCAGCATACGGCACCGATACTCAGATCGCGGGTAGTCCCTCGGGGCCCGCACCGCGCATCGAGCGGGTGAGTTTGCGGTCGTCGCTCCACAGGAAACACCGCACACCACGGTCGCCCTCCTCCCATTCCCGTTGCGACGGTGGGTAGTAGATGGACCCGGCCCGGTACGGCAGGTCGGCGTTGTTCGGCACGGCGGCGTACCCGGCGATCAGCGCCATGCAGCGTCGGTGCGCCTGCTCGGCGGAGCGGGTGAACTCCACCCAGCTCATGTCCCGTTCCACGTAGACGCCGACGAACTCGGCGCGGTGCGGCTCGGTGCAGAGCACCGGCGCCATGTAGTTGAGGTTGTCGCCGATCAGCTTGGGATCGAAGCAGCGGTGGGTGAGGGGGGCGTCGCCGATCAGTGCCCCGCGCAGGCTGCCGCTGCGGTTCACCGGCCGGGTGTTGTCGATGCTGTCGGTCTCGCTCAGGTCGCAACGGAACCAGCGGGCGCCGCCGGCCCAGGCGGGCGCCGAGGGCAGCGCGAGCGACAGGGTGAGCCGGGCCGTGTGCCAGTCGCCGCCGAGCATCTCCCGGGCCCGCTGGTCACACTCGCCGCGGGCGGCGCGCAGCGCCGGTGAGCCCGGCCCGGGTCGCGCCCCGGCCTTCGCGGCGGGGCCGGTGAACGCGCCGACGTGGATCGACTCGGCCAGGTGGCTGCGCGCGCAGTCCACCGTCTCGTACGTGCTGGCCTGCACGATCGAGGTGATGCGGGGCAGGCAGGTGTCGGTGGCGGGGGTGAACGGCTTCGGGGCGCCCAGTTCGGGCCAGTCGTCGGTCAGATCACCGTCGGCGCCTCGCGCCGGACCGCAGCCGGCCAGCAGCACCGTCGTGACGCAGGCCAGCGCCAGCACTGGAAGCCACCGTCGCATCGTCCGCCCTCCCGGGAGCTGACGGCCGGTCACCGCGCCCCGCGGCGAAACCCCGGCGGGCGTGCAGCCTAAGGCACCGTCCCCGTTGGAGTGTCGTCGCGTTTCCGTCGATCGGCCAGTCGCTGATGTCTCTTCGTCCGGATTTACCGGACCGCGTCGACCAATTCTGCACCACTGGTCACTGCCGCATCACAGCGCGTCGGAGATGGTGCCGCGATGCGGGCGGCGGGTGACCGCGTTCGTACACTGGCCCCGTGACCGTACCGCCGCCGATCGTCGCGCCGAGCATCCTGGCCGCCGATTTCGCCCATCTCGCCGAAGAGGTCCGTGCCGTCGAGGACGCCGCGGACTGGCTGCACGTGGATGTGATGGACAACCATTTCGTGCCGAACCTGACCATCGGGCTGCCCGTGGTGCAGAGCCTGCGGGCGGTCACCGAGATGCCCTTCGACGTGCACCTGATGATCGAGGATCCGCGTCGGTGGGCCCCCGGTTACGCCGACGCCGGGGCGTACAACGTGACGTTTCACGCCGAGGCGTGCGACGACCCGGTGGCGTTGGCCAAGGACCTGCGTTCGGCCGGCGCGAAGGCCGGGCTGGCCATCGACCGGGACACTCCGATCGAGCCGTACCTGGACCTGCTGCCCAGCTTCGACACCCTCCTGATCATGACGATCAAGGCGGGCTTCGGCGGCCAGCGGTTCATCCCGCAGTTGCTGGACAAGGTGCGTGCCGCCCGCCGGCACGTCGACGCCGGGCACCTGGAGCTGCGCATCGAGGTGGACGGCGGGATCGCCGCCGACACCATCGAGCAGGCGGCGTCCGCCGGCGCCGACGCGTTCGTGGCCGGCACCGCCGTCTACGGCGCCGCCGACCCGGCCCAGGCCGTGCGGCACCTGCGGGCACTGGCGGAACGCGCGACCGCCGGGGCCTGAGATGGATCCGGACGGCGACCGCAAGGACATCATCCTCGTCGTCGACGACGACGACGACATCGCTCGTTTCGTCGAGTTCAACCTGCGGCTGCACGGCTTCGACGTCATCCATGCCAGCGACGGCCAGGAGGCCCTGGAGGTCATCGAACGGCAGCGGCCCGACCTGGCCGTGGTCGACCTGATGATGCCCCGGATCGACGGGCTGGAGCTGACCCGGCGGCTGCGCGCCGACCCGATGACCTCCGCCCTGCCGGTGATCATGCTGACCGCGAAGGGCATGACCGTGGACAAGGTGCACGGGCTCAGCGCCGGTGCCGACGACTACCTGGTCAAGCCGTTCGACACCGCCGAGCTGGTGGCCCGGGTCTCGTCGACCCTGCGCCGCAACAAGGAGTTCCGGGAGGTCTCCCCCCTGACCGGGCTGCCCGGCAACAGCCGGATCCGTCGGGAGATCAGCGACCGGGTCCGGCAGGGTGTGGACTACGCGGTCGGCTACATCGACATCGACCGGTTCAAGAGCGTCAACGACCGGTACGGCTTCGTGCGCGGCGACGACTTCATCTCCGCGCTGGCCCGCAGCCTGCATCGGGCCGTGGTGGCGGTGGGTCTGCCGCCGGCCTTCCTCGGCCATGTCGGCGGCGACGACTTCGTCATCGTCTGCGCTCCCGACCAGGTCCGTCCGTTGACCTCCCGGGCCGTCGTCGACTTCGAGAAGTCGGCCGACACCCTCTACGACCCGACCGACCGGGAGCGGGGCTTCGTGGAGCTGAAGGACCGGCGCGGCGCCATCCGCCGGGCCGCCCTGGTCACCCTCTCCATCGGGGTCTCCCTCTCCGACGCCGGCAAGCGGTTCACCGACCCTCTGGAAGCGATCGCGGTGGCCTCGGAGATGAAGACGGTGGCCAAGAGTCAGCCCGGGTCGTACGTGGCGGTGGACCGGCGGCGCGGCGTCACCTGAGGCGTGATTCCCGCTGTGAAGTAGCTCGCCTAGAAGGTGTCGGAGCCGGAGAAGCGTGTAAGACTTCCGGTGTACCCACCACGCGCTGGCGGGACTCGGTGAAATTCCGAACCGGCGGTGATCCACGGTCCGACCGTGGTCAGCCCGCGACCCGGACGGCTCTGTCGTCCGGTGGACCTGGTGAAAATCCGGGGCCGACGGTTGGGGGCGGTTCGTCCGCGCCCAGACAGTCCGGATGGGAGACAGCGCGCGGGACGGACGGGTCCGAGCCGGCCGCTGGCGTCAGCGTGCCGTGCCGACCCCCCGGGGCGGCCCTGCCGTACCCGGAATCCGCCACCGCCTGCCCGCGGCCCATGCCGCCTCCCTGACCGCCCGCGCGCGGACCGGCGAGTGAGAGGGCAGGGAAGCGCGATGGCCAGCGTCTCCGTCGATGAGGCGATGCGGCGTGCGATCGAGCTGGCCGCACGTGGGCTGGGCACGACCAGTCCCAACCCGGTGGTCGGCTGCGTGCTGCTCGACGAGGACGGCCAGGTCGTCGGGGAGGGTTTCCACGCCTACGCCGGCGGGCCGCACGCCGAGATCGTCGCGTTGGCCCAGGCCGGGCAACGCGCCAAGGGCGGCACCGCGGTCGTCACTCTGGAACCCTGCAACCACACCGGTCGCACTGGCCCCTGCAGCACCGCGCTCGTGCAGGCCGGCGTCGCCCGGGTGGTCATCGCCGTGCCCGACCCCAACCCGGTCGCTTCCGGCGGTGCCGCCACGTTGCGCTCCGCCGGGGTCCGGGTCGATCTGGGGGTACGCGGCGACGAGGCGCAGGCCGGCAACATCGCCTGGCTGACCTCGATGCGCCGGGGCTGGCCGTACGTCATCTGGAAGTACGCCGCGACGCTGGACGGCCGGTCCGCCGCGGCGGACGGCACCAGCATGTGGATCACCTCGGAGGCGGCCCGGATCGACGTGCACGCGCTGCGCGGCACGGTCGACGCGGTCATCGCCGGGGTGGGTACCGTGCTCGCCGACGATCCCCGGCTGACCGCCCGCAACCTGCGCGACGGAAGCCTGGCCATCCGGCAGCCGCTGCGGGTGGTGGTGGACAGCTCGGGGCGTACCCCGGTCGACGCCCGGGTCCGCGACGGCGCCGCACGGACGTGGATCGCGACCGCCGCCGAGGTCGGCGCCGACCCGGACGGCCAGGTCGACCTGCCGGCGCTGCTCGCGGCGCTGCACCAGCGCGGGGTCCGCGCGGTGCTGCTGGAGGGCGGCCCCCGACTGGCCGGCGCGTTCCTCGCCGCCGGCCTGGTCGACAAGATCGTCGGGTACGTCGCGCCCCGGCTGCTCGGCGCCGGCCCGACCGCTCTGGTCGACGCGAAAGTGACGACCATCGCTGAGGCGATCGATCTGGAGTTCGTCGACGTTACGCAGGTCGGTCCGGATCTCCGGATCACCGCTTTGCCCCGAAAAAGGGAGGGCTGACATGTTCACCGGCATTGTCGAGGAGTTGGGCGAGGTCGTCCGGGTGACTCCCACGGCGGGCGATTCGGCGCTGGTCGCCGTCCGCGGTCCGCTGGTCACCTCCGACGCCCGCCACGGCGACTCCATCGCGGTCAACGGCGTCTGCCTGACCGTCGTGGAGGCGACCGACGGCGTCTTCACCGCCGACGTGATGGGCGAGACGCTGCGCCGCTCCGCGCTGGGCGCGCTGCGCCCCGGCGACCCGGTCAACCTGGAGCGGGCCGCCGCACTGGGCAGCCGACTCGGCGGGCACCTCGTGCAGGGCCACGTGGACGGCGTCGGTGCGGTGATCTCCCGCGAGCCGGCCGAGCAGTGGGAGACCGTCCGGTTCCGGCTGCCGGCCGCCCTGTCCCGGTACGTGGTGGAGAAGGGCTCGATCACCATCGACGGCGTCTCGTTGACCGTGGCCGAGGTGGGCGCGGACGAGTTCGCCGTCGGGCTGATCCCCACCACGCTCAAGCTGACCACGCTCGGCGCGAAGGGCGTCGGCGACCCGGTCAACCTGGAGGTCGACGTGGTGGCGAAGTACGTGGAGCGGCTGCTCGGCACCCGGCTCACCGAGGCCGGGGAGGTGGCTTGATGGGCGCCCTCGGTTGGCTGCTGGACGCCCAGGTGCAGATCGCCGGCTCGCCGGTGCTGGTCCGGGAGATCGTCGGCAACGTGTTCGGGCTGGTCTCCGCGCTGCTCGGGCTGCGCCGGGTGGTCTGGGCCTGGCCGGTCGGCATGATCGGCAATGCGCTGCTGCTCACCGTCTTCCTGGGCGGGGTGTTCGCCACCCCGCAGGCACACGACCTGTACGGGCAGGCCGGCCGGCAGGTGTTCTTCTTCGCGGTCAGCGTCTACGGCTGGTGGCGCTGGCGGCGCAACCGCCGGGCCGACGCCGGGCACGCCGCGGTGCAGCCGCGGTGGGCCACCGGCCGGGAACGGCTGGCGATGCTGCTGGCCGCCGCCGTCGGCACCGCCGCGGCGTACCCGGTGCTCGCCGCGCTGGGGTCCTGGGGGCCGCTGCCGGACGCCTGGATCCTCACCGGCAGCCTGCTGGCCACCTACGGCATGGCCCGTGGCTGGGTGGAGTTCTGGCTGGTCTGGATCGCGGTGGACGCGGTCGGTGTGCCGCTGCTGCTGCGCGGCGGGTTCTACCCGTCGGCCGTCATGTACCTCATCTACGGCGCCCTCTGCGCCGGGGGCTTCGCCGCCTGGTGGCGCACCTCGCGCGCCGCCCGGCCGGCCGCCGCCCGTACGCCCATCTACACGGAGGCCGTGGCATGAGCGAGCGAATCATCGATGTCGTGGTGGGTCATGCCGCCACGCAGCGAAGCGGAGTGGCGGCATGACCAGCTTCGGAGATATCGAGCAGGCGATCGCCGAGATCGCGGCCGGTCGGCCGGTCGTCGTGGTCGACGACGCCGACCGCGAGAACGAGGGCGACCTGATCTTCGCGGCCGAGCTGGCCACGCCGGAGCAGATGGCGTTCATGGTGCGCTACACCTCCGGGTACGTCTGCGTGGCCCTGACCGAGAGCGAGGCCGACCGGCTCGACCTGCCGCCGATGCACCACACCAACCAGGACCGGCGCGGCACCGCGTACACGGTGACCGTGGACGCCCGGGAGGGGATCAGCACCGGCATCTCGGCGGCCGACCGCGCCCACACCAGTCGGCTGCTCGCCGGCGCCGCGACCGACCCGACCGACCTGGCCCGCCCCGGGCACGTGGTGCCGCTGCGCGCCCGCGAGGGCGGCGTGCTGCGCCGACCGGGGCACACCGAGGCGGCGATCGACCTGACCCGGCTGGCCGGGCTGCGCCCGGCGGGCGTGCTCTGCGAACTGATCAACGACGACGGCACCATGATGCGGCTGCCGGACCTGGAGAAGTTCTCCGCCGAGCACGGCCTCACGCTGATCACCATCGCCGACCTGATCGCCTACCGGCGGCGCACCGAGAAGCAGGTCGAGCTGGTCGCCGACGCCCGGATGCCCACCCGGCACGGTGTGTTCCGGGCACTCGGCTACCGCGCCGAGCACGATCCGGCCGAGCACGTCGCGATGGTGCTCGGCGACCTCGGCGACGGCCAGGACGTCCTGGTCCGGGTGCACTCCGAGTGCCTCACCGGGGACGTGTTCGGCTCGCTGCGCTGCGACTGCGGGCCGCAGCTGGACGCCGCGCTGGCCCGGGTCGCCCGCGAGGGTCGGGGCGTGGTGCTCTACGTCCGCGGACATGAGGGACGCGGCATCGGCCTGCTGCACAAGCTGCAGGCGTACCAGTTGCAGGACCAGGGCCGCGACACCGTGGACGCCAACCTCGACCTGGGCCTGCCCGCCGACGCCCGCGACTACGGCACCGGCGCGCAGATCCTCTACGACCTGGGCGTGCGCTCGATGCGACTGCTGACCAACAACCCGGCCAAGCGCGCCGGGTTGGAGGGCTACGGGCTGACCATCAGCGGCCGGGAGGGACTGCCGGCCGGGGCGCACCCGGAGAACCTGCGCTACCTGCGTACCAAGCGGGACCGGATGGGTCACCTGCTGGACGAGTTGGACGAGGTGACCGAGGCGCCGATGGGGCGTCCCGTCGCCAACGACGAGATCGGAGCATGACGATGGCGGGTTTCGGTGAGCCGGGAGTCGACGCGGTGGACGCCGCGGGGCTGACCGTCGGGGTGGTCGCCGCCCGCTGGCACGGTGACCTGACCGACCACATGCTGGAGCGCGCGGTGGCCGCCGCCGAGGCGTGCGGCGCCCGGTCCGTGGTCGCCCGGGTCGCCGGCTCGGTCGAGCTGCCCGTGGTCGCCCAGGCCCTGGCGCGCCGCTGCGACGTCGTGGTCGCGCTCGGCGTGGTGGTCCGTGGCGCCACCGCGCACTTCGACTACGTCTGCCGTTCGGTCACCGACGGGCTGACCCGGGTCGCCCTGGACGAGGGCAAGCCGGTCGCCCACGGTGTGCTCACCGTGGAGACCATCGAGCAGGCCCGGGACCGGGCCGGACTCCCCGGGTCGGCGGAGGACAAGGGCTGGGCGGCCACCGTCGCCGCGCTCGACGCCGCGCTGGCCGTGCGGACCGTGGCGGCCGGTAACGCCCAGCGGGTCGGCTTCGGCGGCTGACGCCTCGGCCGTCTGGGCCGTCTCGGTTGTCTCGGCCGGCTCTGCCGCTGGGCGTCTGGGTTGTCTCGGCCGTCTCTGAGGGCGGGCCTTCAGAGACGGCCGGCCTCGATGATCCGGCGCAGGAACTGCCGGGTACGGGGCTGCGTCGGCTCGCCGAGGACCTGCTCGGGTGGGCCGCTCTCGACGACCCGTCCCGCGTCGAGGAAACAGACCTCGTCGGCGACGTCCCGGGCGAAGCCCATCTCGTGGGTGGCCAGCACCATGGTCATCCCGTCGGCCTTCAGGTCCCGGATCATCGCCAGCACCTCACCGACGAGTTCCGGGTCCAGGGCGGAGGTCACCTCGTCGAGCAGCATCAGCCGGGGCGAGTTGGCCAGCGCCCGCACGATCGCCACCCGCTGCTGCTGCCCGCCGGAGAGCCGATCCGGGTAGGCGTCCGCCTTCGCGCCCAGCCCCACCCGGTCGAGCAGCTCCCGGGCCTGCGCCTCGGCCTCCGCGCGGGCCCGCCGGTGCACCCGTCGCGGCGCGAGGGTGATGTTCTCCAGCACGCTCAGGTGCGGAAACAGGTTGTACGCCTGGAACACCATGCCGATCCGTCGGCGTACCCGGTCGGGGTCCACCCGGGGATCGGAGATGTCCTCCCCGTCCAGCTCGATGGTGCCGTCGTCGAGCTCCTCCAGGAGGTTCACGCAGCGCAGCAGGGTGGACTTGCCCGACCCCGACGCACCGATCAACGCCACCACCTGGTGCTCGGCGACCGTCAGGTCGAGCCGGTCGAGCACGATGTTTCCGGCGAACTCCTTGCGCAGCCCCCGGCACCGCAGCAGAGCCATGCTCAGCCTCCCGACTGGCGACGGGCCGCGCGCAACGTCACCCAGTCGGTGACCGCGATCAGCGGGATCGCGAGCAGCACGAAGAGCACCCCCGCCACCACGTACGGCGTGTAGTTGAACGACTGGGCGGTGGCGATCTGGGCGGCGCGGACCGCGTCGATCGGCCCGGCCAGCGAGACCAGGCCGACATCCTTCTGCAGGGCCACCACGTCGTTGAGCAACGGTGGCGCCACCCGGCGGACGGCCTGCGGCAGGACCACGTGCCGCATCGTCTGCCGGTACGTGAGACCCAGCGACCGGGCCGCGGCGAGCTGGCTGGGGTGCACCGACTCGATGCCGGCCCGGAACACCTCGGCGAGATAGCCGCCGTAGGTGAGCACCAGCGCGAGCCCGCCGAGCACCAGCACCGGCGGCGTGCCCTGTAGCCGCAGCCCCGGCACGCCGAGGGTGAGCAGGTAGAGCACGATGATCAACGGCAGGCCGCGGAAGGTGTACGTGTAGCTGGCGGCCAGCGCCCGCACCGGGAAGAAGATCGGGCCGCGTAGCGTCCGCAGCACGGCGATCACCAACCCGAGCAGCAGCGCGCCGGCCGCGCAGCACACCAGCAGCCGGACGTTGAGCCAGAGCCCGCTCAGCACCGCCGGCAGCGCGTCGACGGCGATCTCCGGGTCCAGGAAGGACCGCCGGACCCGATCCCAGCCCGGCGCGCCGGTCACCGCGACGACCAGCAGCGTGCCGAGCGCCGCCGTGGAGGACGCCGCCACCAGCACGCTGTACACGGTCTGCCGCCGCCGGTACGCCGAGCGCCGCAGCTGCGCCGGCGACGGGGTGTGCTCGAGCAGGGTCACCGCAGCTCGGCCGCCCCCGCCACCTGCGCGAGCCACTTCTGCTCCAGCTCGGTCAGCGTGCCGGCCTCGCTGAGCTGACCGACGGCGGTGCTCACGCAGCGGGTCAGCGGGGAGTTCTTGTCCAGTAGCAGCCCAAAAGCCTCGGGCACACCGACCTGCGGCACCTGCCCGACGATCGTCGCATCGGTGATCTCCGCGCCGGTGATGTAGAACGCCGTCGGCAGGTCCACCACCAGACCGTCGAGCTGCCCGTTCTGCAACGCCTTCTTGGCGTCGTCGTTGCTGTTGTAGACCTGCGGCTTCGCGGCCGGCTTGATCACGTCGGTGATCGCCTGATAGCTGGTGGTGCCCACCTGGGCGCCGAGCCGGGCGTCCCGCAGGTCGGCCAACGACGTCTTACCGGCGATCTTCGACGACTTCAACGCGATGACGGTCTGCCGCACCAGGTAGTACGGCGCGGAGAAGTCCACCGCCTGCTTGCGCTCCTCGGTGATGGAGAACTGGTTGATGTCGAAGTCGAAGCTCTTCGGCCCGGGTGCGATCGCGGAGTCGAACTTGACCCGGGTCCAGGTCACGTCGGCACGGGCGTAGCCGAGCTTCTCGGCCACCGCGTACGCGACGGCGGCCTCGAAGCCTTCGCCGTTGTCCGGTTTGTCCTGCCGGAACCACGGCTCGTAGGCGGGCTGGTCGGTGGCGATGGTGAGCTTGCCCGGCGTACGGGTGGGCAGGCTGTCCCTGGTGCAGGACGGCGACGCGGTGACGGTGGGGGTCGGTGTCTCGTCCTGTGGCGCGCACCCGGCGGTGGCGGCGACGACCGCACCGGCGAGGGTGAGCGCGAGGAGACGTGAGCTGCTGGCCATGGCCGACAGCGTAAAGGCATCGACCGGTCTGCTTGGAGATTGTCCCACCATGTTGATAGGGAATTGCGGCCTCGGTGTCCGCTGGCTGGGTGCCGGCGGACCCGGGGGCGGGGCGCCGGTCGGGCGGCTGGAAGAATCGTTCCCCGTGAAGACGTTCGAGGAGTTGTTCGCCGAGCTGCAGGCCAAGGCCGCCGCCGGCACCCCGGGCTCGGGCACCGTCGCCGCACTGGACAAGGGCGTGCACTTCATCGGCAAGAAGGTCGTCGAGGAGGCGGCCGAGTCGTGGATGGCCGCCGAGCACGAGGGCCCGCAGCGCACCGCCGAGGAGATCTCCCAGCTGCTCTACCAGGTCCAGGTGCTGATGCTCGCCAGCGGGCTCGAGCTGAAGGACGTCTACCGACATCTGTGAGTGCGCCCCGTCGTTGATCAGACCCGATCGAAGGAGCACTCCGTCATGCTGCGTGTCGCCATCCCCAACAAGGGCACCCTGGCCGAGCCGGCCGCCCAGATGCTGCGCGAGGCGGGCTACCGCCAGCGCACCGACCCCAAGGACCTCGTCTGCCGCGACGAGGGCAACGACGTCGAATTCTTCTACCTGCGCCCCAAGGACATCGCCACCTACGTCGGCTCCGGTGACCTCGACCTCGGCATCACCGGCCGGGACCTGCTGATCGACTCGGCCGCACCCGCCGAGGAGGTCGTCGACCTCGCCTTCGGCCGGGCCACCTTCCGCTTCGCCGCCCGCCCCGACGACATCGCCTCCGTGCAGGACCTGGGCGGGCACCGGATCGCCACCGCGTACCCCGGCCTGGTCGAGCGGCACCTCGGCGACCTGGGCGTCAAGGCCGACGTGATCCGCCTCGACGGCGCGGTGGAGAACGCCGTCCGCCTGGGCGTCGCCGACGTGGTCGCCGACGTGGTGGAGACCGGCGCCACCCTGCGCCAGGCCGGCCTGGTGGTCTTCGGAGAGCCGCTGCTGCGCTCCTCGGCGGTGCTGGTCCGCCGCGCCGGCGCCCCGGCGCACCAGCAGGCCGAGCAGTTGCTGCGTCGCCTGCACGGGGTGCTGGTGGCCCGCCGCTACGTGATGCTCGCCTACGACGTGCCGGCCGGCCTCCTGGACCGGGCCAGCGGGCTCACCCCGGGCATCGAGTCGCCCACCGTGTCGCCGCTGCACCGCGAGGGCTGGGTGGCGGTGCAGGCGATGGTGCTCCGCGACGACGTGCACCGGATCATGGACGAGCTGTACGAGTTGGGCGCCCGCGCCATCCTGGTCACCAACATCCACGCCTGCCGCCTCTGACCGCCCCTGCTTGATCGACTCGGTGCCGGCACCCGCAAGATCGCGCTCGAACATGGAAGTAGTGGCCTCCCCGCGCCACCGAGGCCACTCGAACCAGGATCGAGCACGATCTTGCGGGTCCGGCGCTGGGCTGAGTGACGGCTCGGCGGGTGGTGCGGTCGGTGGACGGGTGCGGATGGCAGACTGGTGGGGTGAGTGAAACCGAGCTGGTCCGCCTGAAGCCCCGCCGGATCCGGGTGGTCTGCTGGTCGGCCGCGGTCGCACTGGTGGTCGTGTTCGGCCTGGTCGCCACCTCGCTGAGTGGGCCGACCGGCGATGGCTACGGCAGCTTCCAGCGCGGCGACCAGATCGCCATGATCGGCCTGGGCATCTTCGGCGCGCTGGGCTTCCTGCTGTTCACCCGGCCACGGGTGGAGGCGGACGCACGTGGCATCCGCGTACGGAACGTCATCAGCTCGTACGAGCTGCCCTGGGAGGTCGTCCGGGGGGTCCGCTTCGACCGGGGCGCGCCGTGGGCCAGCCTGGAGCTGCACGACGACGACCTGCTGCCGATGGTCGCCCTGCAGGCCGCCGACAAGGAGTTGGCTGTCGACGGGGTCCGCGCGCTGCGCCGACTGCACGAAGCCCACCTGGCCCGCCTCGCCGAACGCGCCGCCGGCCGCTGACCCGCGCCGCCGGCCGCTCGCCGGTGCTGCCGTCCGCTGGCCGGTCGCTGACCCGCGCCGCCGGCCAAGATCGCGCCGCCGTCCAAGATCAGCACAACTTCCAGGAAACTGCTGCCTCACCGCGACCGGAGGCACGAGTTTCCTGCAAAGTGCGCGGATCTTGGCGCCCGCGCCCGCACCCGCACCCGCGCCGCACCCGCACCCGCACCCGCACCCGCGCCGCACCCGCACCCGCGCCCGCACCCGCGCCCGCACCCGCACCAGCGCCGCACCCGCGGCGTGGGCGCTGGGACCTCGCGACCCTGGGTCGTGTCCGGTTTGGGGGTGACCGGGGGCGGGGTGTAGTGTTATGGAGTCGACCAGGCTGTCTCCGCGTGCGAGCAGACAGCCACGAAAGCGGAGCGCCTGCTCCCACCCGAGTCGCCGCCACGGTGGCCGGGTCCGGTCCCCGGTTCCGGGTGCGTCCCGGTGCCGGATGCGCGATCCTGTGATCGTGCCGACCGGTCGAGCGGGCCCTGGCATGCGCCGGGGCCTTCTGCTTTCCGGGTTGGTTCCCATCCGGGAGCCGCAGGGGTCGGCAACTGAGCAGAAACGACTCGAGGAGGCCCCATCAGCGTCGAACCACGCGTGAACGATCAGATCCGGGCACGTGAGGTCCGACTGGTCGGCCCCGAGGGTGAGCAGGTGGGCATCGTCCCACTGGAGCGCGCCCTTCAGCTGGCCGCGGACGTCGATCTGGACCTGGTTGAGGTTGCGCCGATGGCGCGCCCGCCGGTGTGCAAGCTCATGGACTTCGGCAAGTTCAAGTATGAGAGCGCACTGAAGGCGCGCGAAGCGCGGCGTAATCAGCAGCAGACCGTCATCAAGGAAATGAAGCTTCGGCCGAAGATCGACCCGCACGACTACGAGACCAAGAAGGGTCACGTGGTGCGGTTCCTCAAGGCGGGCGACAAGGTCAAGGTGACGATCATGTTCCGCGGTCGCGAGCAGAGCCGCCCGGAGCTGGGTTACCGGCTCCTGCGTCGGCTCGAGTCCGAGATCACGGACCTGGGATACGTCGAGGCCGCTCCGAAGCAGGACGGCCGAAACATGATCATGGTTCTCGCTCCGCACCGGGCCGTCAAGGCCTCCGCGGTTGCCGCTACGGCGTCCCGCGGTGCACCTCGGGACCGGGCAGCGGACGAGTCCGCCGCTCCGGCAGCCGATGAGACCGCGGCGGTCGGCGAGACCGCAGCAGCCGGTAACACCGGCCTCGCCGCCGACACCAGCGGCGAGTAACAGGGGAGAAGACGTTCCACATGCCGAAGATGAAGAGCCACACGGGTATGGGCAAGCGGGTCAAGGTGACCGGCCGCGGCAAGATCGTGGCCGAGCAGGCCGGCAAGCGCCACCTGCTGGAGGGTAAGTCTTCCACCCGTACCCGGCGGTTGACCGGCACGGTCGAGGTGGCCAAGGCCGACGTCAAGCGCATCAAGAAGCTGCTCGGCCGCTGACGCGCGCCACCTTTACCTACTAAGGAGTTGAGATGGCACGCGTCAAGCGGGCTGTGAACGCCCAGAAGAAGCGTCGTACCCTGCTGGAGACCGCGAGCGGTTACCGCGGTCAGCGCTCCCGGCTGTACCGCAAGGCCAAGGAGCAGGTGCTGCACTCGATGCAGTACGCCTACCGGGACCGTCGCGACCGCAAGGGCGACTTCCGGCAGCTGTGGATCCAGCGGATCAACGCGGGCGCCCGGGCGAACGGGATGACCTACAACCGCCTGATCCAGGGCCTGCGTCTGGCTGGCATCGAGGTCGACCGCAAGATCCTGGCCGACATGGCTGTCAACGACGCCGCTTCCTTCGCGGCGATCGTGGAGCTGGCCCGGGCCGCGGTCACGGCCGAGGGCACCGGCGGCGCGGCGGCTCAGGCCGCCTGATCCCCACGCACCAGAGCGAGGCGTCTCCCGTGTCGGCACCGCCGTCCGGGGGGCGCCTCAATCGTGCCGGAGGAACGCACATCATGGCTTTCACCCCGCGTACCCCCAGGGTTGTCGCCGCTCGGCGGTTGCAGCGCCGGCGCGACCGCGACGCCACCGGCCGGTTCCTGGCCGAGGGACCGCAGGCGGTCCGCGAGGCCCTCGCGCGGCCGGGGGTGGTCACCGAGCTGTTCGGTACGCCCGCCGCGCTCGATCGGCACCCGGAGCTGGCCGCCACGGCGGCCCGCGCCGACGTGCCCGTCTCCGAGATCACCGACGACGCCCTCGCCGCCCTGACCGAGACCGTCGCCCCGCAGGGGCTGGTCGCGGTCTGCCGGCACCTGGACGTGTCGTTGGAGCAGGCCCTCGCGAATGCGCCCCGGCTGGTGGCGGTGCTCGCCGAGATCCGTGACCCGGGCAACGCCGGCACGGTGCTGCGCACCGCCGACGCCGCCGGCGCGGGTGCGGTGGTCTTCGCCGGCGACGCCGTCGACCCGTACAACGGCAAATGTGTGCGGGCGTCGGCCGGCAGCCTCTTCCACGTCGACGTGGTGCGCGCGACGGACCCGGTCGCGGTGGTCGACGCGCTGCGCGCCGCCGGTCTGTCGATCTTCGCCACCACGGGGTACGGCGACAGCGACCTGGACGACCTGACCGACTACGGCCGGCTCGCCGGGCCGACCGCCTGGCTGTTCGGCTCCGAGGCGCACGGGTTGCCCGAGGAACTGATCGCCGCCGCCGACGCGCGGGTGCGGGTGCCGCTGTACGGGCGCGCGGAGAGCCTCAACCTGGCTGCCGCCGCCGCGGTGTGCCTGTACGCTTCAGCGAGAGCACAGCGCTGAGGGTGACCACCTCCGGCGCGACTGACCGCAGGGGGAGAGCATTCGCCCATGAACGCGACACGGCGTTCGTTTAGCCAGCCCGCCGGTGTCGGCGGGCGGCGGGCCTGACCTGCTCCCTGCACAACTCCTACCGGCGGGCTGCGGCACAGCCGCGCGTCCGTAGACTCGCCTCGCCGCCCGATGAGGGCTGGCGCCGCCGTGAGGGAGTGCCCGTACGCCATGAGCTATCGCAACGATCCGTACGACCCGAAGCAGGTCGCCCTGCTCGACCCGGCCGCCCTGGCCGAGGCCGTCGCCGACGCCACGAAGGCGTTCGAGGCCGCCGCCGACCCGGACGCGTTGACCGCGCTGCGCTCGGTGCACCTCGGTGACCGGTCCCCGGTCTCCCTGGCGCGCCGGGAGATCGGCGCGCTGCCGCCGGCCGCGAAGTCCGACGCCGGTAAGCGGGTCAACGAGGCCCGCCGGGCCATCGAATCCGCGTACGCCGAGCGCGCCGAGGTGCTGGAGCGCGAGCAGGCCGCGCGGGTGCTCGTCGAGGAGCGGGTGGACGTCACCCTGCCGTACGCCCGGCGTCCGCGGGGCGCCCGGCACCCGCTGAGCACCCTGATGGAGTCGATCAGCGACCTCTTCGTCGGGATGGGCTACGAGGTGGCCGAGGGGCCCGAGGTCGACCTGGAGTGGGTCAACTTCGACGCGTTGAACATCCCCGCCGACCACCCGGCGCGCGGGTTGATGGACACGTTCCACATCGCATCCGCCGATGGCTCCGCGGGCTCGGGCCTTGTGCTACGAACGCACACCTCGACGGTGCAGACCCGCACCATGCTCAGCCGCAAGCCGCCGATCTACGTGATCGTGCCCGGCCGCGTCTACCGCACCGACGAGATCGACGCCACCCACAGCCCGGTGTTCCACCAGGCCGAGGGCCTCGTCGTCGACAAGGGCATCACGATGGCGCACCTGCGCGGCACGCTGGACCACTTCGCGCGGGCGATGTTCGGTCCGGAGGCGAAGACCCGATGGCGGCCGCACTACTTCCCGTTCACCGAGCCGTCGGCGGAGTTCGACGTGTGGTTCCCGGAACACCGCGACGGCCCGCAGTGGGTCGAGTGGGGCGGCTGCGGGATGGTCAACCCGCGGGTGCTGCGCGCCTGCGGCGTCGACCCGGACGTCTACTCCGGATTCGCCTTCGGCATGGGCATCGACCGGACCCTGATGGTCCGGCACGGGGTCAGCGACATCCGCCATCTCTTCGAGGGCGACGTGCGGTTCAGCCGCGCGCTCGGGACCGGGGCGTAGGGCGATGCGGGTACGAGACACGGGAACGGTGGTCTGAAGTCATGCGAGTTTCTGTCAGTTGGTTGCGGGAGTACGTCGACTTCCCCGCCGACCTGCCCACCGGTGACGTGGAGCAGGCGCTTGTCGACCTCGGCATCGAGGTCGAGTCCGTGGTGGACCTGCGCGAGAGCGTCACCGGCCGGCTCGTCGTCGGTGAGGTGCGCGAGATCGAGGAGCTCACCGGTTTCAAGAAGCCGATCCGGTTCTGCCGGGTGGACGTGGGTGACGCCAACGGCACCGGCGAGCCGCAGGAGATCGTCTGCGGGGCGCGTAACTTCGCCGTCGGCGACCGGGTGGTGGTGATCCTGCCCGGCGGTGTGCTGCCCGGCGGGTTCGCCATCGGCGCCCGCAAGACGTACGGGCACCACTCGGCCGGCATGATCTGCTCGGCGAAGGAGTTGGGCCTGGGCGACGACCACTCCGGCATCATCGTGCTTCCGCCGGATGTGGCGGCCAAGCCGGGCGACGACGCGCGGCCGGTCGTGGGCCTCGACGACGTGGTGTTCGAGCTCGAGATCACCCCGGACCGGGGGTACGCGCTGAGCCTGCGCGGCCTGGCCCGGGAGTTGTCGCACGCGTTCGACGTGCCGCTGCGCGACCCGGCCCTGGCGCCCGCCCCGGCCGGCACGCAGACCCCGGCGTACCCGGTGGAGGTCCGCGACACGGTCGGCTGCGACCGATTTGCCGCCCGGCTGGTCCGCGGCATCGACCCGAACGCGCCGACGCCGTCGTGGATGGCCCAGCGGCTCGTCACCGCCGGCATCCGCAGCATCTCGCTGCCGGTGGACATCACCAACTACGTGATGCTGGAGCTGGGCCAGCCCATGCACGCCTTCGACGCCGATCGGATCGTCGGGCCGCTGGTGGTCCGCCGCGCCGAGGCGGGGGAGAAGCTCACCACCCTGGACGGCGTCAACCGGGTGCTCACCGCCGACGACATGGTCATCTGCGACGCTGGGCTGGACAACGCCCTCGCGGGCGAGGGCGCCGGCGTCCCGATCTCCCTCGCGGCGGTGATGGGTGGCGAGACCAGCGAGGTCGTCGCCAGCACCACGACCGTGCTGTTCGAGGCGGCGCACTGGGATCCGGCGATGGTCGGGCGGACCGCGCGTCGGCACAAGCTGTTCAGCGAGGCTGCGAAGCGCTGGGAGCGGGGCGTCGACCCGGCCGTGGCACTGGTCGCGTTGGAACGGGCCGTGGGGCTGCTCACCGAGCACGGCGGCGGCACCGCGGGCGCGGAGATCCTGGACATCGACCACGTCCGTCCGCGTACCCCGATCACCCTGCCGGCGGACCTGCCCACCCGGCGGGTCGGCGTCGAATACCCGCCGGCGCGGGTGGTCGCCCTGCTGGAACGGGTCGGCTGCACCGTCGCGCAGGGCACGGACCGGTTGTCCGAGGACCCGGGCGCCGTCGGCGTGGCCAGCGGCGCGGGGACGGCGCTCAGCGTCACCCCGCCGACGTGGCGGCCCGACCTGACCGACCCGGCCGACCTGGTCGAGGAGGTCGTCCGCCTCGACGGGTACGACCGGGTACCGTCGGTGCTGCCGACCGCGCCCCCCGGTCGCGGCCTGACCCCACGGCAGCGTCGGCGCCGCGCCGTCGCCGGATCGCTTGCCGAGCGGGGGTACGTGGAGGTGCTCGCGCACCCGTTCGTGTCGCCGGAGCTGGCCGACCAGCTCGGCCTGCCGGCCGACGACCCGCGCCGGCCCGCGGTGCGGTTGGCCAACCCGCTGTCCGAGGAGGAGCCGCTGCTGCGCACGACGCTGCTCGGCCCGCTGCTCGGCATCCTCAAGCGCAACCTCGGTCGGGGTCACCGCGACCTCGCCCTCTACGAGATCGGCGCGGTGTTCCACCCGCGCGTCGGCGCCGGCAGCCCGCCGGCGATGGGCGTGGACCGGCGACCCACCGACGCGGAGTTCGCCGCCGCCGACGCGGTCGTGCCGGCGCAGCCCGTGCACGTCGCGGTGGTCCTCTCCGGCGACCTCGACCCGGCCGGCTGGTGGGGTGCGGGACGACCGGCCGGCTGGGCGGACGCGATCGAGGCGGCCCGCGACGTGCTGGCCGCCGCCGGGATCCCCGACGAGCGGGTCGAGGTGCGCGCGGCCGAGTACGCGCCGTGGCACCCGGGCCGCTGTGCCGAGCTGCGGGTCGACGACACGGTCGTCGGGCACGCCGGTGAGCTGCACCCGACGGTGGTGGCGGCGCTGGAGCTGCCCCGCCGCACCTGCGCGATGGAACTGAACCTCGACGCGCTGCCGCCGACCCCGGTGACGCCCGCGCCGACGGTCTCCGGCTTCCCGCCGGCGCTTATCGACGTGGCCCTGGTGGTGGACGACTCGGTGCCGGCCGAGCAGGTGGGCCGCGCGCTGGAGGCGGGCGCCGGTGAGCTGCTGGAGGACGTGCGGCTGTTCGACGTGTACTCCGGCGAGCAGCTCGGCGAAGGGCGGCGGTCGCTGGCGTACAAGCTCACGTTCCGGGCCCCGGACCGGACGCTCACCGTCGAGGAGGCGGTGGCCGCACGGGACGCGGCGGTCGCCGTCGCGGCCGAGCGCTTCGGCGCGACCCTGCGCGGCGCCTGACGGAGCGGCCCCGGACCCGCGATCTCTCAATCTGCGGGTTCGGGGCTCGGTACCTGGTGGCGCACCAACGAGCAAGGCCCTGACCTGGTAGAAATCTGCCGGTCAGGGCCTTTTTCGCGTACGTCGGTGGCCGGTGGTGGCTCGGGCGCTCGGGAGCCGTTGGACATCCTTCTCCGTTTGGCCGACCCCACGGTTTTACTGGCGGCAAACTGCTGATGGCGCGATCAGCGCATGGTCGGTCAGTCAACCTCCGTAGGCCCCGATGGCGACGGCGGCGGATGAGCCGACGCGCGCATCTGGCCGATGTGAGTGCGTTAGGTGATAGCGCACGCCGCGACGAGCGGGCGTCAGCCGTTGCCGTGCTGCCGTTCCTGCTCCGCCAGAGCAGCCGCTGCCCTGTCCAGGTCGTAGTGAGGAAATACAGGGATGCCCCGGCGGCGCAACGCCTCGGCCGCGACGCCACGCCCAGCGACGGTGACGCCGGTGAAGGTTCCGTCGTGAACGTAGGTGCTACCGCAGGTAGGGCTGCCCTCGACCAGGATGGCGAGCCCGACGCCGGCTTGCAGTGCCTTGTCGACCGCCCGCTGCGCCGCCGCCTGGAACAGTTCGGTGACGTCACGGCCCGATGCTTCGTGTACGTGGGCGTGGCCGTCGAGGACGTCGGCCGCGCTGCCGCCGACGATCTCGGCTGGCGGGCGCGGCACCGGGAATCCGACGGCCAGTTCTGGACACAGCGACACGAGGCGCCCTTCAGAAGCCCAGCGCTGCCAGATCGGAGAGGCGACCGGCACGCCGGTCTCGTTGAACCGGATCGGTGCGCCGCCGAGGCAGCCGCTGACCAGGATTTTCAGCATGGCATCACCTGGGGCAGCAGCGCCGTCAGCGTCGCCGCGGTGTAGGTTGCCGTGACCCCTGGCGGCAGGCCGTCTCCAGCACGGTCGAGGAATGCCGTGTCGATACCCAGAGCGGCGGCTCCGGCGACATCGGACGATGCGGAGTTACCGATGTGGATCACGTCGCCGGCGCCCAGGCCGAGGCGGGCCAGCGCGAGCTGGAACGGTTCGGGGCGGGGCTTGTATGCGCGGGCTTCTTCGCTGGTCACCGCGGCGGCGACGGCGACGCCGTGGCACCGCAGCACCGCCGTCAGGTCGTCCTGGTCGACGTCGGACACCAGGCACACCGGCACCTTCACAGCATCGAGGAACGGCCGGCTGTCGTCGTACAACGGTGGATGACGCCAGGATTGCAGATGCTTCCGGCAGATTGGCTCAACATCCACGGATGCCCCGAAGTTCGCTACAGCCTCGGCGAGGCTGCCGAGCGTCAGGTCTGCGAGCGTACGAAAATCGGCCCCATACGCCATTTCGGCGCTGGCCTCCAGCCGTCGGGACCACTCTGCCGCGATAGCAGACGGATCGACTGCGATCAAATCTGCTACCTGCACGCAGACGTCATCGACCGAGCCTTCATCATCGTGTACGAGCGTGCCGTACAGGTCCAGCAAGATCGCCTGATACACAGTGAGACGCTACCCGACTGGATTTGACCCCGTCGGTCGTCAGGCACCCCTCGTGCCGAAGCCGCCATCACAGACGGGACTGTACAAATAACGGCTGATCGACCGATCAAGGGAGAGACGCCAGATGACGACCGAGACGACCGTGGGACAGCCGGCCGCCGAGCCGGTG